>NZ_LFJB01000021.1:0-240504 GCF_006658625.1 Bradyrhizobium sp. UNPF46 | reverse complement strand
CCGGGATGTCCTGGCTACACCTGTATGCCGCTGTGCAGCTTCTTGTCACGCAGGATTCGCACAGTGGACCGCGGGTGCCAGCCGGCACCCGGTCTTCCCTGCGCCCTCTCTTTCAAAGAGGGTGAAGCGATGAAGCAAACTCGGGCGAGAATGTGCCGCGAGGACGCGAAGCTGTGTCTCACTCTCCCTGAATCCATTCCGCCACTCCGCGCCACAGCGTGTCGCGGTGATCGGGGCGGAAGAAGCCGAAATGCCCGATCGCCTTGGCGCCGACGTCGGACGGCCTCACCGTGAGCACCTCCGGCTTGATCGCGGAAAAGCCGCTCGCGAGCAGCTCGACCGCCGGTCGCGTCGCCCAGGGATCGTCGGAAAAGCACAGCGCCCGCAGCTCGCCCTTGAAGTTGGCAAAATTCTCCAGCGCCGGCAGTTTGGAATCGAAGAGATAGCGGGGGCTCGAGACCCATTCGGCCCATTGCAGGAAGACGCCCTTGGGCAGATCCTCGCCGACCCCGGCCCAGCCCGGCGCATAGCCGAGCGCGTGGGTCAGTGGCACGCCGACGAAGTTCATGAAGGCGTAGACGCGATATTTCTCCGGCGAGGTCATCAGCCGCCAGGTCGCGGCCTGCGAGGCCACCAGGGCAGCGCGCGAGATGTCGGTATTGTTTTCGATCAGCCCGAGCGCCTGGCCGCCGAAGGAATGGCCGATATAGGCCAGCGGCAGATCCTGATAGCGCTCGCGCATCCAGCGCACCGCGGCGGTGACGTCCCGCGCAGCCCAGTCCGACATCGAGGCCTTGAAGCCGACCAGGGATTTCGGCTGGTTGTAGCCGACCATCGCCGGCAGCCGGGAATCGCCGATGCCGCGATAGTCGTAGGTGAGCACCGCGCAGCCGCGATGGGCGAGGTAGGAAGCAAAGCCGCGATAGATTTTTCGCGGGACGGCGGTTGCCGAGTTGATCAGCACCGCATGGCGCTTGGTGCCGCGCGGCAGGAACAGGGTGCCGGTCAGGGCATACCCGTCGGTCGCCGGGAAGCTGATCTCGTCGATGAAAACGTCGTCCAGTGCCACGTCCATGGGCAGAAGGTATCCCTGCCGGTTTCCTCGCCGTTTCCTAGCAAATGCGAATTTGGCTTTACCCGCAAGGGTTTGCGATCCGAAACGGATTTACAACTGGCGATGTCGTGCCAGCCTGTGTATAAGGCGGCCCTCGCAACCCCCAGATCAGGTTGCACTTTTTGCTTCACGGAGAGATTGCGATGTCCGAGCGGTGGACGCCCGAGTCCTGGCGCAGCAAGCCGGTGCTACAGGTGCCCGACTATCCCGACGCCAAGGCTTTGGCCGACGTCGAGGCGCAGCTTGCGACCTTTCCGCCGCTGGTGTTCGCGGGCGAGGCGCGCAATCTGAAGAAGGCGCTGGGGCGGGTCGCGGCGGGTGAAGCCTTCCTGCTCCAGGGCGGCGACTGCGCCGAGAGCTTTGCCGAGCACGGCGCCAACAACATCCGCGATTTCTTCCGTGTGCTGCTGCAGATGGCGGTGGTGCTGACCTATGCCGGCGCCGTGCCGGTGGTGAAGGTCGGCCGCATCGCCGGCCAGTTTGCCAAGCCGCGCTCATCGCCGACCGAGAAGGTGAATGGCGTCGAGCTGCCGAGCTATCGCGGCGACATCGTCAACGACATCGCCTTCACCAAGGAAGCGCGCACCCCCGATCCGCAGCGTCAGCTGATGGCCTATCGCCAGTCGGCCGCGACGCTGAACCTGCTCCGCGCCTTTGCGACCGGCGGCTACGCCAATCTCGGCAGCGTGCATCAATGGATGCTCGGCTTCCTGAAGGATTCACCGCAGTCCCGCCGCTACAAGGAATTGGCCGACCGCATCTCGGACGCGCTCAACTTCATGCGCGCCTGCGGCCTCGATCTCGAGGCCCATCCCGAGCTGCGCGCCACCGATTTCTACACCAGCCACGAGGCGCTACTGCTCGGCTACGAGCAGGCCATGACCCGCGTCGATTCCACCACCGGGGACTGGTACGCGACCTCGGGCCACATGATCTGGATCGGCGATCGCACCCGCCAGCTCGATCACGGCCATATCGAGTATTTCCGCGGCATCAAGAATCCGATCGGGCTCAAATGCGGCCCGTCGCTCAAGCCCGACGAGCTGTTAAAGCTGATCGACGTGCTCAACCCCGACAACGAGCCGGGCCGGTTGACGCTGATCGGCCGCTTCGGCTCGGACAAGGTCGGCGAGCATCTGCCGAACATGATCCGCGCCGTGAAGCGCGAGGGCAAGGTGGTGGTCTGGTCGTGCGATCCCATGCATGGCAACACCATCACCTCGACGTCGGGCTACAAGACGCGGCCGTTCGACCGCATCCTGTCCGAGGTGAAGTCGTTTTTCGCGATCCATGCCGCCGAAGGCACCCATGCCGGCGGCGTGCATCTGGAGATGACCGGCCAGGACGTTACCGAATGCCTCGGCGGCGCCCGCGCGATCACCGACGAGGACCTCAACGACCGCTATCACACGGTCTGCGATCCCCGTCTCAACGCCGAGCAATCCATCGACATGGCTTTCCTGATCGCCGAGCTCCTCAAGCAGGAGCGCGCCGGCAAGGCCCAGCCGATGCCGGTCGCAGCGGGGCTCTAAGACCTTGCTGCGGATTTGGAAGGCCACGATCAATTCCCGTAACGGGCTGGCCTTTGCGTTCCGATCGGAGCAGGCGGTCCGCGAGGAGATCTTTGCGCTCCTCGTGTCGCTGCCGCTGGCCTGGCTGGTCGGCGCGACCGCGATGCGCGCGGTCGAGCTGGTCTGTTCGGTTGCGTTCGTGCTGACCGTCGAGCTGCTCAACACCGCGATCGAGAAGCTCGCCGACCGCCTGACCATGGACCACGACAAGCAGATCGGCCGGGTCAAGGACATGGGCTCGGCGGCAGTCGGCGTCGCGCTGCTGATGGCCGGCGCGTTCTGGATCATCGCCATCATCGAGCGACTGGGATTCATCTGATCGGAGCGCGGGGCCATGGCCGAACGTCTCAACGCCTTCGCGGTCACGCTCGCCCAGCTCAATCCGACCCTGGGCGACATTGAGGGCAACGCCGCCAAGGCGCGTGATGCGCGCGCGCGCGCCATCGCCGACGGCGCCGATCTCGTGCTGTTTCCGGAACTGTTCATCGCCGGCTATCCGCCGGAAGACCTTGTGCAGAAGCCGGCGTTCCAGGCGGCCTGCCGCGCCGCGATCGAAGCGCTGGCGCGCGAGACCGCCGATGGCGGGCCGGCCATGCTGGTCGGCACGCCCTGGGTCGAGGACGGCAAGCTCTACAATGCCTGCGCGCTGCTCGACGGCGGCCGCATCGCCGCCCTTCGCTTCAAGTGCAACCTGCCGAATTACGGCGTGTTCGACGAGAAGCGGCTGTTTGCGCGCGGCCCTGCCGCGGGCCCGGTGACCGTGCGTGGCGTTCGCATCGGCGTGCCGATCTGCGAGGACATCTGGCTGGAAGAGTCCGAGGACTACGAGAACGTGGTCGAGACGCTGGCCGAGACCGGTGCCGAGATCATCCTGGTGCCGAACGGTTCGCCTTACGCCCGCGACAAGAATGACGTGCGCCTGTCGGTCGCGGTCGCACGCGTCACCGAGAGCGGGCTGCCGCTGGTCTATCTCAACCAAATCTGCGGCCAGGACGAGCTGGTGTTTGACGGCGCCTCCTTCGCGCTCAACGGCGATCTCTCGCTCGCGGCGCAGCTGCCGGCGTTCGAGGAGAGCGTCACCACGTTGCGCTTCACCCGGAACGGCGATGATTGGCGCTGCGCGGGGCCGATCGCGCAGCAGGTCGAGGGCGACAAGGCCGACTACGCCGCCTGCGTGCTGGGCCTGCGCGATTATGTTGCCAAGAACGGCTTTCCCGGCGTGCTGCTCGGCATCTCCGGCGGCATCGATTCCGCGCTGTGCGCGGCGATCGCGGTCGATGCGCTCGGCGCCGACCAGGTGCACGGCGTGATGCTGCCTTATCGCTACACGGCGGCCACTTCGATTGCGGACGCCGGCGAGCTCGCCGGCCATCTCGGCATCCGCTACGAGGTGCTGCCGATCGCCGAAGCCGTCGGCGGGTTCGAGACCATCCTCTCGGGGCTGTTCAAGAATCTGCCGCCCGACATTACCGAAGAGAATCTTCAGGCCCGCACCCGCGGCACGCTCCTGATGGCGATCTCCAACAAGACCGGCTTGATGGTGGTCACCACAGGCAACAAGTCCGAAATGTCGGTCGGCTACGCCACGCTCTATGGCGACATGAACGGCGGCTTCAACCCGATCAAGGACATCTACAAGACGCAGGTGTTCCGGCTGGCAAGCTTGCGCAATGGCTGGAAGCCGGACGGCGCGCTCGGACCTGCCGGCGAGGTGATCCCGCCCGACATCATCACGCGGCCGCCGACCGCGGAGCTGCGCGAGAACCAGCGTGACGAGGATTCGCTGCCGCCTTACGAGGTGCTCGACGCCATTCTGCAGGGGCTCATCGAACGCGAGGAGCCGCTGGATCAGATCATTGCCGCCGGCTTCGATCGCGAGACCGTCACCCGCATCGACCATCTGCTCAACGTCGCCGAATACAAGCGCCGCCAGGCCGCGCCCGGCGTGAAGGTGACGGCGAGAAATTTCGGCCGCGACCGCCGCTACCCCATCACCAACCGCTTCCGCGACAAGGGCGAGACGCCGCCCGCGGCGGACGAGACGCTGGTGTCGCGCGGGAGCAGGGCATCGATCGACGCGTTCGAGGGGTGAGAGCGACTTCCCTCCGGTGGCCGCAAGCGAGCTGAGCGTTGTTGCGCCCTCGCCCCTTGTGGGAGAGGGCAGCTCCGCAGCTGCAACAAACTCACTCGGGTGAGGGGTTGTCTCCGCATTCACATATGTGAGCGCGGATAGAACCCCTCATCCGGCGCTTCGCGCCACCTTCTCCCACAAGGGGAGAAGGAACATACCCTATTTCTGCTGCTGCGGCAGGAAGGTCGGGCCGACCGAGCGGATCGGCTTGTTCTCGGAGCTTGCGGCGGTGCCCGTATCCACCGGCGGCGTCGCAGCCGGTGCAGTCGTCGTCGTCGGCGCGGGGGCCGCGCCCTTTTTGGCGTTCGCAGGCGTGCCCTTGTTGAGCCGCTGCTGCTGCATTTTCTTGGCGCTCTCCTCGGTGACGATGATGTCGCCCTGCTGCTCGGCGGTCGCCTTGTCGTCGGCCGATTTCAGCGCGTCCGCCCAGGTCTGGCCGGCGGCCTTGCAGGAGCAGGACGGGTTGAACTCGCTGCGGAATTTGAAAGCGGTCGGCAGCGCCGTGTAGGGCTGGCCGCTGATGGAGACCGCCGAGTTCATGTCTTCGCCGGGATTGCGATGGGTGTAGAGCACGGCTTCAGCGGCCGGGCAGAGCGCCTTGCAGGTCTTCTCGTCGTCGGGGAAGCGCGCCGGCACCGTGGCAAACGAGACCGGGAAATAAGCGCCGTCGCAGGTGCGCACGCACACGGTCCGGTAAGTGCCGGATTGCGGCCCGAGATCGGAGGGCGGCACGCCCTGCGGATTGCCGGCGTTGTTGCCGCCGAACAGATTGCTCAGGAAGTTGCCGCCGCCTTGACCTTGCGCGGCGTTGGCATATTGCGGGCCGCAATTGTTCTGCGCCAGCGCCGCCAGCACCGAGCGGCGCTGACTGTCGCGCTCCGGGCTGTAGCCGCCGCCACCGCCGCCGCGCAGGCGCTCGAGATTGCTGGTGATCTGGTCCAGATTGGCGCGCATCTGCTGGATCTGGGTGTTGACCGGGCCGCATTGCGCCTGCTGGCCACCGAACAGCGAGAAGAAGCCGGAGGAATCGCAGCCCATGCGCTTGGCCTGCATGGTGACGCGGTCGAGCTCGGCCTGCTGCTTGGCCTGGGAATCCTGGTAACGGCGGATCTGGTCTTCCCGCGCGGGGTCGCCCCCGCCGCCGCGGTCGAGCGCCGCGAGTTGGCCCTCCAGCCGCACGCACATCGGATTGGGCCCAAGTCCGTTTTGCCCCGGCTGAGGCGGCGGTCCGGGCGGGCCGGCCTGCGCGAAAGCGCCGGTGACGAGCACGGTCGTGCTCAAGAGCACGGTGCAGGCAAGGACGAAGCGGGCACGGGAGAGGGACAGGAATTCAGGCATATCCGCCATTCTAGCGAGGTCACGGCCCAATGTGACTTTCGACGTGACTTTGCAGGGCCGAAGCGCGCCCTCCAATAGCCGCTTCCCGCGGCATCGTCACGTCGTTTCGGGGGCCAAAGGACCGGCCTAAGCTGCGCCAGCTCCGAGCAAATTCAGCGCTGGCAGGTGATTGCGACATATTCGTCGCAATGGCCATGGGAGCAATTTGTGCCGGATTTGGGGACAGAGCCGGTAATTTCGTCGGGATCGACCCGGCGATAGCTTGATGCCTGGGCAAAATCGCGTGATTGGCAATAGGTGCGCGCGGCGGAGGCGCCGCATTTGTCGCCCTTGGCCAGGCAATGATCGACCGCCGGGTTGGCGATGATGAAGACGCGGCTCTCGGCGAGGGCGCTGGAAGCCGCAAAGATGAAGGCGCTGGAAATGAGCGCGGGCAAGACTCGCATGAAAAGCACCGGGGGCAAAAAGGGGAACTGCCGGTTCCAGAATGGGCTCAAATGGTTAGGGGATCATGAACCGTCATGATGGACGCGCGCTGGGCGGGAGGACAAAACGGCGTTTTCGCGGCTCTCTTGACGCAGGGGCACCTGATAGCCCATATGTTCCGCATGAACGGTCTCCTCGCCATTTGCGCCATTTGCCGCGAGATTACGAGCTAGCGATTCGCTGGCTGGAGCCGTCTTTTCTCAAACATTGAGAGCCTCGGACGCCCGGCCGCAAGGGATGGGTTGTCATGGAATTGCGCCTTCACGATACGCTGAGCCGGGAAAAGCGCACCTTTGTGCCGCTCGATGCCAGCAACGTCCGCATGTATGTCTGCGGACCGACCGTCTATGACTTCGCCCATATCGGCAATGCGCGGCCCGTGATCGTGTTCGACGTGCTGTTTCGCCTGCTGCGCCACCTCTACGGCGAGGCGCACGTCACATATGTCCGCAACATCACCGACGTCGACGACAAGATCAACGACCGCGCCGCGCGCGATTTCCCCGGCCTGCCGCTGAACGAGGCGATCCGCAAGGTCACCGAGCAGACCGGCAAGCAGTTTCATGCCGATGTCGATGCGCTGGGCTGCTTGCGGCCGAGCGTCGAGCCGCGCGCGACCGAGCATATCGCGGAGATGCGCGAGATCATCGAGCGGCTGGTCAAGGGCGGCTTTGCCTATGTCGCCGAGGATCACGTGCTGTTCTCGCCGCAGGCGATGAACGCCGCCGATTCAGGGTTGCCGCGCTATGGCGCGCTGTCCAACCGCTCGCTCGACGAGATGGTTGCCGGTGCCCGCGTCGATGTCGCGCCTTACAAGAAGGGCAACACCGACTTCGTGCTGTGGAAGCCGTCCAAGCCCGGCGAGCCGTCATGGCCGTCGCCATCAGGCATCAAGGCCGAGGGGCGTCCGGGCTGGCACATCGAGTGCTCGGCCATGGCCTGGAAGCATCTCGGCGAGCATTTTGACATCCACGGTGGCGGCATCGATCTCGTGTTTCCGCACCACGAGAACGAGGTCGCGCAGACCTGCTGCGCCTTCCACCGGGAGCGCATGGCAAACTATTGGATGCACAACGGCTTCCTGCAGGTCGAGAGTGAGAAGATGTCGAAGAGCCTCGGCAACTTCATCACCATTCACGAGCTGCTCCGTGACTGGCCGGGTGAAGTGCTGCGCCTGAACATGCTGAAGACGCACTACCGCTCGCCGATCGACTGGACCATGAAGTCGCTGGAGGAGAGCGCCAAGACGCTCGACGACTGGTACCGCGTTGCGGCCGACGTCGCGCCCGGCAAGCCGGCCGCATCCGTGGTCGAGCCGCTGCTCGACGATCTCAACACGCCGCTGGCGATCGCGGCGCTGCATGGCCTGCGTGGCGGTGACGTCGCGGCTCTGGCGGGCTCGTTGCGGCTGCTCGGCTTCCTGTCCGAGAGCGCTGCGCAGTGGGAAGGCCGCAAGCAGCAGGCGAGCGGCGTCGATGCCAAGGAGGTCGAGCGCCTGATCGCGGAGCGGACGGCAGCCCGTGGCCGCAAGGATTTCAAGGAGTCGGACCTCATCCGCGATCAGCTCGCCGCGATGGGCGTTGCGATCAAGGATTCCAAGGACGGAACGACGTGGGAGATTGCGCGATGAAGCGGCCCGACACGCCTTTCCCGCGGCACTGGCTCTATTATATCGCGCTGAAGGTTCTGCTGCTCGGAGCCGCCGTGGCGATCGTGCTGAAACTCTACGGGTTGTGGTGAACATTATGGGACAGACTTTGCCGAAGCCCGGATTGCGGCCGTTCCTGCCGGATGACGTTCCCGTGCTCGCCGCGATCTTTACGGCCAGCATCGAGGAGCTGACCGGCGAGGACTATAGCGAGGCGCAGCAGCAGGCCTGGATGGAGAAGGCGGAAGACGAAGACTTCGGCAGGCACCTCGCTTCCGACCTGACGCTGATCGCGACGATCGAAGGCTCACCGGTTGGTTTTGCTTCGCTGCGCGGCAAAGACCACATCCAGATGCTCTATGTGCATCCGGCAGTGGCCGGGCAAGGGGTCGCCACCATGCTGGTCGACGCGCTTGAGAAGCTCGCCGGCGGCCGCGGCGCGCAGAGCCTTTCGGTCGATGCCAGCGACACCGCGCAGGGCTTTTTCGCCAAGCGCGGCTATGTCGCCATGCAGCGCAACAGCATTACCGTCAACGACGAGTGGCTCGCCAACACCACGATGAAGAAGACGCTCGGAGCGGGGCAATGAGCAAGGAGCGCCTTTATCTGTTCGACACCACGCTGCGCGACGGCGCGCAGACCAACGGCGTCGATTTCACACTGACCGATAAGCAGGTCATCGCCGCGATGCTGGACGATCTCGGCATCGACTACGTCGAGGGCGGTTATCCCGGCGCCAATCCGACCGACACCGAATTCTTCGGCACCAAGCCGAAGTTCAACCACGCGCGCTTCACCGCCTTCGGCATGACGCGCCGGGCCGGGCGCTCGGTCTCCAACGATCCTGGCGTGGCCGGGCTTTTGGAAGCGAAAGCGGATGCGATCTGCTTCGTGGCAAAATCGTCGGCCTATCAGGTGCGCGTCGCGCTGGAGACGACGAAGGAGGAGAACCTCGCATCGATCCGCGACAGCGTCGCGGCCGCCAAGGCCGCGGGCCGCGAGGTCATGCTCGACTGCGAGCATTTCTTCGACGGCTACAAGGAGGATTCCGAGTTTGCGCTCGCCTGTGCCAAGGCCGCCTACGAGGCCGGCGCGCGCTGGGTGGTGCTGTGCGACACCAATGGCGGCACCATGCCTGATGAGGTCGAGGCCATCGTCAGCGAGGTGACGAAGCACATCCCCGGCGATCATGTCGGCATCCACGCTCATAACGACACCGAGCAGGCGGTGGCCAATTCGCTCGCCGCGGTGCGCGCCGGCGCGCGGCAGATCCAGGGCACGCTGAACGGGCTCGGTGAGCGCTGCGGCAACGCCAATCTCTGCTCGCTGATCCCGACGCTGAAACTGAAGAAGGGCTTTGCCGAGGCTTTCGAGATCGGCGTCACGTCCGAGAAGCTGGCGACGCTCGTCAAAGTCTCGCGCACGCTCGACGACATGCTCAACCGCGTGCCGAACCGGCATGCCGCTTATGTCGGCGAGAGCGCCTTCGTCACCAAGACCGGCATTCATGCGTCCGCCGTGTTGAAGGATCCGCAGACCTATGAGCACGTGCTGCCGGAGACGGTCGGCAACCACCGCAAGGTGCTGGTGTCAGACCAGGCCGGACGCTCCAACGTCATCGCCGAGCTCGACCGTGCCGGCATCCCCTACGAGAAGAGCGATCCGAAGCTGACGCGCCTCGTCGAGGAGCTGAAGGAGCGCGAGGCGGCCGGCTACGCCTATGAATCCGCCAACGCCTCGTTCGAGCTGCTGGCGCGCCGCACGCTCGGCAAGGTGCCGCATTATTTCGAGGTCGAGCAGTTCGACGTCAATGTCGAGCAGCGCTACAACGCGCTCGGCGAGCGCGTCACCGTCGCTCTGGCCGTTGTGAAGGTCGACGTCGCCGGCGAGCACCTGATCTCGGCCGCCGAGGGCAACGGCCCCGTCAACGCGCTCGACGTCGCCATGCGCAAGGATCTCGGCAAGTACCAGAAATACATCGAGGGCTTGAGGCTGATCGACTACCGGGTGCGTATCCTCAACGGCGGCACCGGCGCGGTCACGCGCGTGCTGATCGAGAGCGAGGACGAGAACGGCGACAGCTGGACCACGGTCGGCGTCTCCCCGAACATCATCGACGCCTCGTTCCAGGCGCTGATGGATTCGGTGATCTACAAGCTCGTGAAGTCGGGCGCGCCGGCGTAACGGACGGCGTCGACAATGAACGCCGTCATTGCGAGGAGGAGGGGGAGCGTAGCCAATGATCGACCACATTTCCGTCGGCGTCAGTGATCTCGATCGGTCGGCGAAATTCTACGAAGCCGCGCTCGCAGCGCTCGGCCTCACACGCCTCGTCACGCGACCGCGGACGGTCGGCTTCGGCAAGGCCTATCCCGAGTTCTGGATCAATCTGCGCGAAAACATGCCGCGCGTAGCTCCGGAGAGCGGCGTGCACATCTGCCTGCGGGCGAAGACGACTGGGGAGGTCGATGCGTTTCATGCCGCGGCTCTCGCGGCGGGCGGGGCCTCCGACGGCGCGCCCGGCATCCGCCCGCATGACCGCGTGCGCTACTATGCGGCTTTCGTCACCGATCCCGACGGCAACCGCATCGAGGCGGTGACGTTTCCCGCAGAGTAGGGCGCTACAGCTTGCGCGCCACTTCGGGGGCGAGATCGCGCTGGCTGTCGGGAATCTGCGCAGCCGCGGCGCGCAGCCGCGGGACGATCTCCTCGACCTTGTCCGCCTTCAGGATCTCGACGGAAAGGCCGGCGCGGATGAACTGGGTCTGGCGCATGTGGGAGACCAGAGAGAACAGCGGCTCCCAGAAATTGTCGATGTTGGCGAGCAGCACCGGCTTGGCGTGACGGCCGAGTTGCTGCCAGGTCAGCTGCTCGACCAGCTCCTCGAGCGTTCCGAGCCCGCCGGGCAGGGCGACGAAAGCGTCGGAGCGCTCGAACATCAGCCGCTTGCGCTCGTGCATGTCGGGCGTGACGACCATCTCCTGCACCCGCGTCAGCGCGTTCTCGCGCATCCGGAGGAAGTCAGGGATGATGCCGGTGACGGTGCCGCCGTGATCCAGCACCGAGGTTGCGACCGCTCCCATCAGGCCGAGCGAGCCGCCGCCGTAGACGAGGCGGATCTTGTTGTCCGCCAGCGCCTTGCCAAGCGCCTTCGCCGCTTCGATGAAGTTGGGATTGGTTCCGGGGCCGGAGCCGCAATAGACACAGACGGTTTTGATCGTGCTCATTGGTACCATGATGCATTGCAGCGAAGGGGCGTCAAGCCCTTCAGGTGATTCGGATCGTCAGGAAATCTACCCGTAAATACCGACAAACTATCGAAGAATCGCCATCTGGCGGGGTGCGCTCGCCTCCGGAAGCTTCTATATGGACGGGCGAAAACAGTCATCGCAGCTTGCCCGCGCCCGGCGGGCCTTCCAGGTTTCTTGATGAGCCCACCTCATTCGCCCCACGTTCCCGACGTGCCTGATCCCGCAGGCGGGCCGCTCGAGCGGGCCACGTTGATGGGCACGCTGGCGCATCTGTGGCCCTATATCTGGCCGGGCGACCGCTTCGACCTGAAGATGCGGGTGGTCTGGTCCATGGTGCTGCTGCTCGCCGCCAAGCTGATCACGCTGACGGTGCCGTTCAGCTTCAAATGGGCGACGGACGCGCTGACCGGCGCCAACACGGCGCCGGTGCAGGCCGACAATTGGCAGCTCTGGGTGATCGCCTCGCCGCTGTTGCTGACCGCGAGCTACGGCGTGATGCGCATCCTGATGGCGGTGCTGACGCAATGGCGTGACGGCATCTTCGCGCGCGTCGCCATGCATGCCGTGCGCAAGCTTGCCACCATCACCTTCATCCACATGCACGAGCTCTCGCTGCGCTTTCACCTCGAGCGCAAGACCGGCGGCCTGACGCGCGTGCTGGAGCGCGGCCGCGAGGGCATCGAGGTCATCGTGCGCATGGTGATCCTGCAACTGATCCCGACCATCGTCGAGGTCTCGCTGCTGATGGCCGTGCTGCTCTGGCAGTTCGACTGGCGCTACGTCGTCGCGACCCTGATCACGGTCACGGTCTACATGTACTACACCTACGTCGCGACCGAGTGGCGGATCGGCATCCGCCGCAGGATGAACGATTCCGACACCGAGGCGAACACCAAGGCGATCGACTCGCTGCTCAACTACGAGACCGTGAAGTATTTCAGCGCCGAGGCGCGCGAGGCGCAGCGCTACGACCGCTCGGTGGCACGCTACGAGGAGTCGAGCATCCAGGCCTACACCTCGCTCGCCGTGCTCAACACCGGCCAGGCCGTGATCTTCACGCTGGGCCTGACCGCGACCATGCTGATGTGCGCGATCGGCGTGCGCAACGGCACCAACACGGTCGGCGATTTCGTGCTGGTCAACGCCATGATGATCCAGCTCTACCAGCCCCTGAACTTCATGGGCATGGTCTATCGCGAGATCAAGCAGGCGATCATCGACATCGAGAAGATGTTTGGCGTGCTGGGCCGCGAGGCCGAGATCAAGGACATCCCCGATGCCAAGCCGCTGGCCGTCTCCGCCGGCACGGTGCGTTTCGAGGACGTGCGCTTTGCCTATGAGCCGACGCGCCCGATCCTCAAGGGCATCAGCTTCGAAGTGCCGGCCGGCAAGACGGTCGCCATCGTCGGCCCGTCGGGCGCAGGCAAGTCGACCATCTCGCGCCTTCTGTTCCGCCTCTATGACGTCTCCGGCGGCAAGATCCTGATCGACGGCCAGGATATCCGCGCGGTCACGCAGGATTCGCTGCGCGCATCCATTGGCATGGTTCCGCAGGACACCGTGCTGTTCAACGACACCATCCGCTACAACATCCGCTATGGCCGTTGGGACGCCAGCGATGCCGAGGTCGAGGAGGCCGCGAGCCTCGCGCAGATCGATCATTTCATCCGCATGGCGCCGAAGGGCTACGAAACCCAGGTCGGCGAGCGTGGGCTGAAATTGTCGGGCGGCGAGAAGCAGCGCGTTGCGATCGCGCGCACCGTCTTGAAGGCGCCGCCGATCCTGGTGCTGGACGAGGCGACCTCGGCGCTCGACACCCACACCGAGCACGAGATCCAGGGCGCGCTCGATCGGGTCGCGAAGAACCGCACCTCGCTGGTGATCGCGCACCGGCTATCGACCATCGTCGGGGCCGACGAGATCATCGTGCTGGACCAGGGCCGGATCGCCGAGCGGGGGACCCACGCCAAGCTCCTCGCACATGGCGGTCTCTACGCCAGCATGTGGAACAGGCAGCGCGAGGCCGAGGAGGCGCGCGAGAAACTGGCCAAGATGGCCGACACAAGCGAGGCGCCCAACCGGGAGCCGCCCCCGGTCGATGACGCCCTGACGGCGCCTGCGGAGGTGTGACCTTGTCTCCGGTCCCAACTCTGGCCTAAACATCCCCACCGCACGGGGCGACCCGCGCGCCGTCAACCCTTTCAGCGGCAGATAGCGATGTCCATTCTCGATTCGATCCAGCGTCAGATCCCGCCGATCCACAAGGAGGGCTATCCCTTCATCGGCGGCTTTGCGCTGGCAAGCCTGATCCTGTTCTGGCTGTGGTCGCCTCTGGGCTGGATCGGCACGATCCTGACCGTGTGGTGCGCGCTGTTCTTCCGAGATCCCGTGCGCGTGACGCCGGTGCGCGAGGGGCTGGTGGTGTCGCCGGCCGACGGCCGCGTCTCGATGATCACCATGGCGCTGCCGCCGGCCGAACTCGGGCTCGGGGACCGGCCATTGCCTCGCATCTCGGTGTTCATGAGCGTGTTCAATTGCCACGTGAACCGCGCGCCCGTAGCAGGCAGGGTGGACCGCATCGCGTACCGTCCCGGCCTCTTCATCAATGCCGAGCTCGACAAGGCCAGCGAAGACAACGAGCGCAACTCGCTGGTCATCTCGACGCCGACCGCTCGCATCGGCGTGGTTCAGATCGCAGGCCTCGTCGCCAAGCGCATCGTCTGTTTCGTCAGGGAGGGGCAGGCGATCGGCGCCGGCGAGCGTTTCGGTCTGATCCGCTTCGGCTCGCGGCTCGACGTCTATCTGCCTGTGGGTACCAAGGCGCTGGTCTCGGAAGGGCAGACCGCCATCGCCGGCGAGACGATTTTGGCCGATCTTGCCGGCGACGACCCCAGCCGCGCCTTCCGCGCCAATTAACCAATAGTCGGCCTGCGAGCGGGTTCCGCAGCAATGGCGGAGGAGGGCGCGGCTTGCTATATCTCGCCTTGAGGTGAGGACCGCCATGACGCCCTACGATTTGAGAGATCCCGACATACGCCGCCGCCGGTTCCGCCCGATCCCGGTGCGGATGCTGGTGCCCAACGTCATCACGCTGCTGGCGATCTGCGCCGGCCTGACCTCGATCCGGCTGTCGATCGAGGGGCGGATGTCGCTCGCGGTCTATGCCATCGTGTTCGCCGCCGCGCTCGACGGCATCGATGGCCGCATCGCGCGCATGATCAAGGGCCAGTCCAAGTTCGGTGCTGAGCTCGACAGTCTCGCCGATTTCGTCAATTTCGGCGTGGCGCCCGGGCTGATGCTGTATTTCTGGCAGCTGCACGAGCTCGGCAATGCCGGCTGGATTGCGGCGATGGTGTTCGCGATCTCGATGTGTCTGCGGCTCGCGCGCTTCAACGCCACGCTGGACGATCCGAACAAGCCGGCCTTTGCCGCCAACTTCTTCACCGGCGTGCCCGCGCCGGCCGGCGCCATCACAGTGATGTTGCCGATCTATGCGGTCTTCCTCGATGTGGGACGCTGGCCGGCGGCGCTGACGGCCGCCTACACGCTGCTGATTGCGTTTCTCATGGTATCGCGCCTGCCGGTGTTCTCCGGCAAGAGCATGCGCATGCGCGTGCCGCCGGAGCTGGTGCTTCCGGCCTTCGTTGCGGTGATCGTCTTCATCGCGCTCTTGATCGCCTATCCCTGGCACGTGCTGTCGATTGGCACGGTGCTGTATCTTCTCGCTTTGCCGCTCGGCTACAAATCCTATCGCGATCAGGCACGCGCGATGGAGGCGGCTGCGCCATCGGGAGACGAGGTCTCGTCGCCGCCCTCGGCGCCGACGCTGGCGAACTTGTCGGAGCCGCCGCACGACGACGACCGGCCCGGACGGCTGCACTGAGCGGCGAGGCGCGGATATCTGCCATGATGGCGTGCTGAGTTGGGTCGAGACCCGATCTCGGCTATATCGCCCTGATGCCGGCGGCATCGCACAATCAACCGCCGCCAATCTGGGAGAGAACGCCGTGACCAATTCCGCGACCGGGCCGCTGCCCGCTTCCGTCCTCGAAGCGCTGGGCCGCTATGACACGCCGACGATCTGCAATGCCATGGAGATCGTCGCGCCCGAGCGCCGGCTGATCGGCTATACCACCAAGCAGCTGGTTTGCCCGTTCCCCGATTTGCCGCCGATCGTCGGCTACGCCCGGACGGTTGCGATCCGCTCGGTGCTGAAGTCCTCGCTTGCACCCGAAGAGCAGTCGAAGCGCCGCATCGAGTATTACGAATATGTCGGCACCGGCCATGGGCCGCGCATCTCGGTGATCCAGGACATCGACGGTCCCGACGTCGGCTACGGCGCGTTCTGGGGTGAGGTGCAGAGCAACGTGCACAAGGCGCTCGGCTGCCTCGGCGTCGTCACCGACGGCTCGATCCGCGACATCCCGCAATGGGCGCCGGGCTTCCAGGCGCTGGCCGGCTCGATCGGCCCGTCGCATGCCTGGGTGCATGCGGAGAGCTTTGGCGGCGAGGTGCGCGTCGCCGGCATGACCGTGAGGTCGGACGACCTGATCCACGCCGATCAGCACGGCGCGATCGTGATCCCGCTCGACGTCGCGGCAAAGCTGCCCGAAGCCGCCGAGCTCTGCGGCCGCCGCGAGACGCCGATCCTCGAGATCGCCCGCAGCCCCGACTTCTCGCTGGAGAAGCTGAAAGCCGCGCTGAAGCGCTCGGCCGAGATCCACTGAAGCTTAAGGCGACGACGCCGGTCTCGAGCTGCCTTGTTCGGTCAGGAACAGGGCAGCTTGATCCGGTTCTCCGAACATCGCGGCGGCGCATCCGATCAGGGTGAAGCCGCCAGCAAGATCCCACAGCGTGATGTCGTCCGTGCTGTCGGGGCTGTGAATCAACCGCGCCGCGATCACCGCGAAAGCGGCTTCGGCAAACAGCGCAAGGCTGAAGGCCGGCAGGACGAGCGCCGGCTCGAGCAGGTGGAGCGCCAGCACCGCAGGCAACGCGGTGAGAAGACTGAACAGCGTCAACATGGCAAATTGCTCCCGCGGTCGAGCCTGCCGCAGAGCCGTAGAATACCAAATCGTCCTTCATTTCGCCCGTGGCGCAGGGCCGCAGTCGCTCGCCGGCTGGCGCTCTCAATATGCGTTAGCTTGGGGGGCAGCTTCGACGATCAACGAGTGGCCCTACGCCTCCGTCCTCGGTTCTGGACTGAATTGTCCGAACCGCGGCTCCGTCCCCGCCAGCAGTCGCTGGATGTTGGCGCGATGGCGCACGATCACGTAGATGCCGCCTGCAATCACCAGCAGCCGATAGGGCAGCGGTTGCTCCAGGCCGCAGACGAGGACGATCGCCGTCAGCGCCGCCAAGATCGAGCCAAGCGACACGATGCGAGATACAGCCAGCGCAATGGCAAAAGCGATTGCAGCCCCGAGGCCGACTGGCCACGACAATGCCAGCAGGACGCCGAGCCCCGTCGCAGCGGATTTGCCGCCCGTAAAGTTCAGCCAGATCGAAAGGGCGTGCCCGAGCAGCGCGGCAAGTCCAGCAACGCACACGCCCCAGTCCATCCAGCTTCGCGGATCAAGCGCGGACGGTGGCGTGCCCGATGGCAACGTGAAGACCTGGCCAAAGAACCAGCGGGCGAAGGCGATTGCCGCGGCACCTTTGAACACATCGACCAGAAGCACGACCAGCGCAGGCCATTTTCCCAGGACGCGCAACACATTTGTCGCGCCGGTCGATCTGGAGCCGTGCTCCCGAATGTCGATCCCCCTCAGCAGTTTCCCCGCCAGATAGCCGGTGGGCACAGAGCCGAAAAGATAGGCGGAGGCCAATCCGATCGCGCTCGCTAGCCAGAAAACCATGGGAGGACACCTCGACGCTTTGTATCAGCCTATACGACCGCGCGTTGACGAGTCCGCGGTCCGTGCCGCGAGGACATCATCGTCCGCTGCCGCAATTATGGTTAGCAATGTGTTGAGATTCGTGTCGGCAAGCAGCAAAGCCGGCATCCTCCGGGCCGCGATGCGCCGGTCTGACGCGCCTGCGCAACTTAACCTTTACGCGGCTTTAAGGGCGGCGCTCTAGGGTTTCCGATGCGGTTCGGGGTTGGGCCGCGCCAGCGGCCAGGACGGCCGTTGTTGCGTACGCGTTGGAGTATCCCATGGATATCATGACGAGCGTCGGGCTCACGGCGGGCATCATCGTCATCACCGCAATGATCTTCATGGGTGGCGATCTCCACATGTTCATCTCCGAACATGCGATGATCATCATCTTCGGCGGCTCGATCTCCGCCACCATGATCCGCTTTCCGCTCTCGGCGCTGCTGCACGGCCTTCCGCTTGGCGCCAAGTTCGCCTTCACCATGAGCCGGCTGTCGGCGCACGACCTCGTCGACGAGCTCGCCCGCATCGCCGAGATCGCCCGCAAGCAGGGCCCGGTCGGCCTCGAAAAGGTCGAGACCGACGAGCCGTTCCTCGCCAAGGGCATCCGCTACGTCGCCGACGGCTACGATCTCGACTTCATCCGCGACAATCTCGAGCGCGACCGCGACAACTTCCTGATGCACCTCGACGAGGGCAGCAAGATCTACCGCGCCATCGGCGACTGCGCCCCGGCGTTCGGCATGATCGGCACCCTGATCGGCATGGTGCAGATGTTCGCCAACATGACCGACCCCTCCAAGCTCGGCCCGTTCATGGCGACCGCGCTGCTTGCCACGCTGTACGGCGCGCTGGTCGCGAACCTGTTCTGTCTGCCGATCGCCGACAAGCTGCACGGCAAGCTGCTGGACGAGGAGACCAACCGCACCCTGATCATCGACGGCATCCTGATGATCCGCGACTCCAAGAGCCCGACGCTCGTGCGCGAAATGCTGCTGGCCTACCTGCCGGAGAAGCATCGTCACGCCGAGGGCGAGCCGGTGCCGGCGTAAGCCGCCCGCCGGGATCCGAGACATGGCCAAGAAGAAACGCGGCGATGCGCATGGAGGCGGTCACGGCTGGTTCGTGACCTTCGCCGACCTCATGGGCCTGATGATGAGCTTCTTCGTGATGCTCGTGGCGTTCTCGACCCAGGACGCCAACAAGCTGAAGATCGTCGCCGGCTCGATGCGCGACGCCTTCGGCGTGCAGAGCGAAGCGCGCTATGCCGGCATCGTGGAGTCCGACGGTTTGCCGACCCGTCCGCGGCTGAAGAACGTCGACCATATCCAGCCCGAGGACGCCTCCAACACGCCGACCCCGGACCAGGAAGATCGCGACAAGACGTCGGGCGCGAAGATCAAGATCGACCGCAATTTCGCGCTCGCCGCAGCCTCGCTGCGCCAGGCGTTGCAGGACATGCCGGAACTGACCGAGATGTCCAAGCACATCATGTTCGAGGAAACCAAGCAGGGTCTCAACCTCGAAATCGTCGACCAGGACGGCCGCTCGATGTTCGCCGACGGCTCCAAGGTGCCTTATGACCGCACCCGCCGCCTGGTCGAGAAGCTCGCGATCCCGCTCAAGGCGACGCCGCTCCGCGTCTCCATCGCCGGCCATACCGCGGCCGGCTTCGTGCCGAACCGCAGCGACTACGGCGCCTTTGATCTGTCGGCCGACCGCGCCAATGCCGTGCGTCAGATCCTCGAACGCGAGGGCCTGCCGCCGTCGCACATCTTCGCCGTCTCCGGCAAGGCGGACACCCAGCCGCTGTTTCCGGACGATCCGTCGCTCGCGGCCAACCGGCGGGTGACTATCACCCTGATGCGCGAGGATCCGCCACTGCCGCCGAATCTGAAGCCGTGAGCATCACCCGGGCACGGTGAGCACCGGGTTTTCGGACGGGATCCTGCTCGGAAAATAGGTCCCCTTGCGCTACCATTCTACCTGAGGCATGTCGTCGCGCTGGCGATGAGCGTGGCTGCGGCGTCACAGCATCCGGCTCGGCGCCTGCTATGGTGGTGCGCCGATTGACAGGCGCACCGGAAGCGTCAAAAGGCGCCGGATCAATTCCAGGGAAGAAGCGTTTTCCACCTTCATGACGGCGAGCATCACACAGGCCGAGACCCAGGAAGGGCCGGTCACCTCAGGTTTTTGGGCCCTTACGCTCGGGAGCATCGGCGTCGTCTTCGGCGATATCGGCACCTCGCCGCTTTACGCATTCCACGAGGCTGTCAGGGGCGCGGCGCATGGCGAGCCGGTCTCGCGCGTCATCGTGCTCGGCGTGCTCTCGCTGATCCTGTGGGCCCTGCTCATCGTCGTCACCGCCAAATACGTCCTGCTGCTGCTGCGGGCGGACAACAACGGAGAGGGCGGCACGCTCTCCCTGATGGCGCTCGGCCAGCGTGCGCTCGGGCGGCGGAGCTGGTTCCTGCTCGCCCTCGGCGTCGTCGGCGCTTCCATGTTCATCGGCGATTCCATGATCACGCCGGCGATCTCGGTGCTATCGGCAGTGGAAGGCTTGAAGCTCGCAGCCCCCGCGCTCGAGCACTACGTCGTGCCGCTCACCGTCCTCATCCTGGTGCTGCTGTTCGCCGTGCAGAGCAAGGGGACCGCGCTGGTCGCCTCCGCCTTCGGGCCGGTGATGGTGGTCTGGTTCACCGTCATCGCGGTGATGGGCGCTGTCCACATCGTCGACGATCCTTCCGTGCTGGCGGCGATCAATCCCTATTACGCGGTGCAGTTCGTGCTGTCGCACGGCACGATCGGCCTCGTGACGCTCGGCGCGGTGTTCCTGGCGGTTACCGGCGGCGAGGCGCTCTACGCCGACCTTGGTCATTTCGGGCGCAAGCCGATCCAGTCGGCCTGGATGTTCTTCGTGCTGCCCGCGCTCCTGATCAACTATTTCGGGCAGGGTGCGCTGGTGCTGTCCGACCCGAGCGCGATCGAGCACTCTTTCTATCGCATGGTGCCCGAGGGCCTGGTGCTGCCGCTGGTCGGGCTTGCGACCGCGGCCACCGTGATCGCGAGCCAGGCGGTGATCACCGGTGCCTATTCGCTGGTCTATCAGGCGGTGCAGCTCGGCCTGCTGCCGCGCTTCGAGGTCCGTTACACGTCCGAGACCCATGCCGGCCAGATCTATCTCCCGCGGGTGAACCGGCTGCTGCTGATCGGCGTGATGCTGCTGGTGCTGCTGTTTCACACGCCCAGCAACCTGGCCTCGGCCTACGGCATCGCCGTCTCCACCACCATGGTCGCCGACGGCATCATGGGCTTCGTCGTGATCTGGAAGTTGTGGAACTGGCGCGCGGCCACCGCTGCCGCCGTGATCATGCCCTTTGTCGTCGTCGATCTGAGCTTCTTCAGCGCCAATCTCTTGAAGCTGCTCGAGGGTGCCTGGGTGCCGCTGCTGTTCGGCGCCGCCATGGCCGGAACGATCTGGACTTGGCGGAAGGGCTCCGGAATCCTGATCCAGAAGACGCGCCGGATCGAGGTGCCGCTCGATGATCTGATCCGGAGCCTCGAGAAGCGGCCCCCGCACATCGTCAAGGGCACCGCGGTGTTCCTGACCAGCGATCCCGCCTTCGTGCCAACCGCGCTGCTGCACAATCTCAAGCACAACAAGGTGCTGCACGAGCACAACGTGATCCTGACCATCGAGACCGCACACACGCCGCGGGTCGACTTGGCGGAGCGATTCCGCATGGAGAAGGTCAGCGACAAGTTCTCCAAGGTCCGGTTGCGCTTCGGCTTCATGGAGCAGCCGAACGTCCCCAAGGCGCTCGCGATCGCGCGCAAGCAGGGCTGGCAGTTCGACATCATGTCGACGTCGTTCTTCGTGTCGCGACGGTCGCTGAAGGCCTCGGCACAGTCAGGCATGCCGCTGTGGCAGGACCATTTGTTCATTGCGCTGAGCCGGTCCGCCAACGATGCCACCGACTATTTCCAGATTCCCACGGGGCGGGTGGTTGAAGTTGGAACCCAGGTCACTATCTGAAGCGCAACTGGCGAACCTATGCAAAATTTGCATGGTGAGGGCCCGGAATCGGGCTAGGCTATGCCGGCAGCGCAGGACTATAAGCCGCGCGCTCTTCCGCCGTTGTGCAGTGAAGCATTTTTAGAGGCCACTGGGCTCTCCCATGACAAGTGACGTAGCAGTTCCCGCCCCGGAAACGGCGGCGGCCAATGGGCATGGCGACGCCCACACCACCGCCGGTTTCGGTGCGCTGACGCTCGGCAGCATCGGCGTCGTCTATGGCGATATCGGCACCAGCCCGCTCTACGCGTTCCGCGAAGCGGTGATGGCCGCCTCGGGCGCCGAAGGGGTCGCCTCGCCGGCGGCCGTGCTCGGCGTGCTCTCGCTGATCCTGTGGGCGCTGATCATCGTGGTGACGCTCAAATATGTCGTGATCCTGCTCCGCGCCGACAACAACGGCGAGGGCGGCACGCTGGCGCTGATGGCGCTGGCCCAGCGCGCGGTCGGCACCGGCGGGGCGACCATCGTCCTGCTCGGCATCATCTCGGGCGCGCTGTTCTACGGCGATGCCGTGATCACCCCCGCACTTTCAGTGCTGTCGGCGATCGAAGGCATGAAAGACGTCACGCTGCGGTTCGAGCCCTACATCGTGCCGCTGACCGTGATCATCCTGGTCTGTCTGTTCGCCGTGCAGTCGCGCGGTACCGCCCGCGTCGCGGCGTTCTTCGGTCCGGTGATGTGCGTCTGGTTTGCGGTCCTTGCGGTGGCGGCGATCCATCCCATCACCCAGCAGCCGCAGGTGTTGTTCGCGCTGAACCCGTTCTACGCCGTGTCCTTCATGCTCCACCACGGCATCATCGGCTTCGTGACGCTGGGCGCGGTGTTCCTGGCGGTGACCGGCGCCGAGGCGCTCTATGCGGACCTCGGCCATTTCGGCAAGCGGCCGATCCAGACCGCCTGGCTGTTCATCGTGCTGCCGTCGCTGGCGCTGAACTATCTGGGGCAGGGGGCGCTCGTGCTCGGCGATCCCGGAGCGATCGAGAGCCCGTTCTTCCAGCTGTTCCCGCAAGGCTGGATCCGCGGCGGCATGGTCGTGCTCGCCACGGCCGCGACCGTCATCGCAAGCCAGGCCGTCATCACCGGCGCTTATTCGCTGACGCGCCAGGCGATTCAGCTGGGGCTGCTGCCGCGCTTTGAAATTCGCCATACGTCTGAAGCCCATTCCGGCCAGATCTTCATCCCGCGCATCAACCAACTGCTGCTGGTTGCGGTGGTGCTGCTGGTGCTGCTGTTCCGCTCCTCGAGCGCGCTGGCCTCGGCCTATGGCATCTCCGTCACCGGCACCATGGTTGTCACGGCGATGATGGGTTTTGTCGTGATCTGGAAGGGCTGGAAGTGGAAGCCGCTGACCGCCGCGGCGCTGATCGCCCCGTTCCTGTTCCTCGACCTGACCTTCCTGACCGCGAACCTGCTCAAGGTGTTCGATGGCGGCTGGGTGCCGCTGGCGCTCGGCGCGCTCATGATCATCCTGATGTATACGTGGCGGCGCGGCAGCCGGCTCTTGTTCGAGAAGTCGCGCAAGCTGGAGTTCCCGCTCGCCGACCTCGTGGCGATGCTGGAGAAGCGGCCGCCGCAGCGCGTGCCTGGCACCGCCGTGTTCCTGACGTCGGACCCGCTCAGCGCGCCGACCGCGTTGATGCATAGTCTGAAACACTACAAGGTGTTGCACGAGAAGAACGTCATTCTCACCATCGAGACGGCGCAGACCCCGCGGATCGATCCGTCCGAGCGGGTCAAGCTGGAGCAGATCTCACCGACCTTCTCCAAGGTGACGCTGAAGTTCGGCTTCATGGAATCGCCCAACGTGCCGAAGGCGCTGGCCATCGCCCGCAAACTCGGCTGGCAGTTCGACATCATGTCGACCTCGTTCTTCCTGTCGCGGCGGGCGCTGAAGCCGGCCGCCCATTCGGGCATGCCGCGCTGGCAGGACCGGCTGTTCATCTCGCTCAGCCGCTCCGCCAACGACGCCACGGACTATTTCCAGATCCCCTCTGGCCGCGTGGTCGAGGTCGGCACCCAGGTGGCGATCTAGGGCCGGGGATTCAAAGCGGACTTCAAGTCGCTGCGATTTAGCTTTAACTTGCGCCACGCGGCTCAAGCCTTTGTAGCGCTTGATTTTCGCCGCCTGAGAGGCGAGGTTGCCGCCGGCCGGGGACCCCCGGCATGCGGCTCGCGACGTTGGAGGATGATGTGGCAAACCAGGTGCAGGATCTGACCCCGGACGAGGTCTCCAAGGGTGTCGCGGAAGGGCGCTATCTGCTGGTCGACGTTCGCGAGCCGAACGAGGTGCAGGCCGAAGCCTATCCTTACGGCGTCGTGGTGCCGCTCTCGACTTTCGATCCCAAGGCGATCCCCGATCCCCAGGGCAAGCAGGTGGTGTTCGCCTGCCGCTCGGGCAAACGCTCGGTGACGGCCTCGCTCGCGGCACAGGCGGTGGGCCTGCCTTACGACAAGCATCTGGCCGGCGGCATGCTCGGCTGGAAGGCGGCGGGTCTTCCCACCAAGGTTGGCTGATCCGGCCGATGTCAAAAAGCTCGTCCCTGAACAAGGTCTTCGCCGACCTTCCCGTCACCATCTTCGAGGCGATGTCGCAGGCCGCGCGCGACAACAACGCCATCAATCTCGGCCAGGGTTTTCCTGACGATCCAGGTCCGGAGGACATCCGCCGCGCTGCGGCCGAGGCCTCGCTGAACGGCTACAACCAGTACCCCTCGATGATGGGCCTGCCGGAGCTGCGCCAGGCGATCGCGACCCATTACGGCCACTGGCACGGCCTCAAGCTCGATCCGATGAGCGAGGTGATGGTCACCTCCGGCGGGACCGAGGCGCTGACCTCGGCGATCCTCGCGGTGGTCCAGCCCGGCGACGAGGTGGTCTGCTTCCAGCCGGTCTATGATTCCTATTTGCCGATCATCCGCCAGGCCGGCGGCATTCCGCGCCTGGTTCGCCTGGAGCCGCCGCACTGGCGGCTGAACGAGGACATGCTGAAAAGCGTCTTCAATTCAAAGACCAAGGCGGTGCTGTTCAACAATCCCTTGAATCCGTCGGCGGTGGTCTATCCGCGCGAGGATCTCGAACTGCTGGCGCGCTACTGCCAGGAGTTCGATGTCATCGCGATCTGCGACGAGGTCTGGGAGCACGTCACCTTCGACGAGCACAAGCACATCCCGCTGATCACCATCCCCGGCATGCGCGAGCGCACCATCAAGGTCGGCTCGGCCGGCAAGATCTTTTCGCTGACGGGCTGGAAGATCGGCTTCGTCTGCGCGGCGCCGCCGCTGCTGCGCGTCGCCGCCAAGGTGCACCAGTTCCTGACCTTCACCACCGCGCCGAACCTGCAGGCCGCCGTCGCCTACGGCCTCGGCAAGACCGACGACTACTTTCTGTCGATGCGCAAGGACCTGACGCGGAGCAGGGACCGCCTGACCAAGGGGCTGGAGAGCCTCGGCTTCCCCGTGCTGAAGTCGCAAGGCACCTACTTTCTCACCGTCGACCTGTCGCCGCTCGGCCTCAACGAGAGCGATACCGAGTTCTGTTGGCGCATCGTGAAGGACTACAAGGTCGCCGCGATCCCGGTCTCGGCATTCTACGAACAGGACCCGGTGACCTCGGTGGTGCGCTTCTGCTTTGCCAAGAAGGACCAGACGCTGGACACCGCGCTGGAGCGGCTGTCGGACGCGGTGCGTGGACGCAAGAGGTAGACAGAGATGACGAACGTCAGCCGCTCCGGGATTGGTTTCGCGATCGCCGCCGCGCTGACGTTGCTCTCGCCTGCCGCCGGGGCCGAGGAGCGCGTCGTCAACTTCTACAACTGGTCCAACTACATGGCGCCTGACGTCCTTGAGGCCTTCACCAAGGAGACCGGCATCAAGGTCGTCTACGACACCTTCGATGCCAACGAGACGCTTGAGACGCGCCTGATGGCCGGCAAGTCCGGCTACGACGTCGTGGTGCCCACGGCCTATTTCCTGCAGCGCCAGATCAAGGCGAACATCTTCCAGAAGCTCGACAAGTCGAAGCTGCCGAACCTCGCCAATGCATGGCCTGTCGTGACGCAGCGCCTCGGCATCTACGATCCCGGCAACGTCTATGCCGCCAATTACATGTGGGGCACGACCGGCATCGGCTACAACGTCGCCAAGGTGAAGCAAATCCTCGGGGCTGACGCCAAGATTGATAGCTGGGACATCGTCTTCAAGCCGGAGAATTTGGCAAAATTCAAAGACTGCGGCGTCCACATGCTCGACTCCGCCGACGACATCTTTCCGGCGGCGCTGAGCTGGCTCGGGCTCGATCCGAACTCGACCAAGCAGGCCGACCTCGAGAAGGCCGCCGAAATCGTCGCCAAGGTCCGCCCGTCCGTGCGCAAGTTTCACTCGTCCGAATATCTCAGCGCGCTCGCGACCGGCGAGATCTGCTTCGTGGTCGGCTGGTCCGGCGACATCATGCAGGCGCGTGCCCGCGCGGCCGAGGCCAAAAGCGGCATCGAGATCGGCTACACCATTCCGAAGGAGGGCGCGCAGATGTTCTTCGACAATCTCGCAATCCCTGCGGATGCCAAGAACGTTAGGGAAGCCTACGAGCTGATCAACTATCTCTATCGCCCGGATGTCGCCGCCAAGAACTCGGACTTCCTGTCCTACGCCAACGGCAATCTCGCCAGCCAGAAGCTGGTCGATCCAACAATCCTTGGTGACAAGAACATCTATCCGGACGAGGCGACGCTCGCAAAACTGTTCGTGATCACGGCGCGTGAGCCGGCAACCCAGCGCATCATCAACCGGCTCTGGACCAGGGTGAAGACGGGGCGGTAGTCACTTCCGAACCTGGCCGGAACTAAAATCAGCAAAACAACCCCATGCACAGTAGAACTGTGACGCGCGCGTTGCGGGCGGCGACGCCGCATAAGTCGTAGCGCGGTTTGGCTTAATCGACGCGCGGGCGCAACACCACGCGCGGCGCGTCGCATCGCCGCTCACCACTCATATCGCACCGTGCCCTTGCCCGTGTAAGTCTGCGTGCTCTGCGAGAACTCGCCCTCGACGGTGCCTGCGAGCGAGAAGCCGTTCCTCCACTTCATCTCGGCGCGGCCTCCAACGAGTGCGGAGTCCGCCGCCGGTTGCGCGCCGTTGACCGTGAAGGCGGCGCCCGGGAGCGTCTGGAAGGCGGCGCTGACAAGGCGGTTGGTGTTGGAATCATGCGCCCAGGCGAGCCGGCCGCGCAGCGTGAGCACGCCGTCATTGACGAGGAAGCGCTGGTCGGTGCGGGCGCCGAGCTCGGTGCGCACATTGGTGGTGTCCTGCGCGGTGTAGGACAGCGCGAACTGGTTGCTGCCGACGATCGCGGTCTCGCCGTAGCCGGGGAGGTGGAAGGTCGTGGCCTGCACGGCCGCGTAGGGCGTCACGCCGAAGCTGGAGGCGGGGATCGGTGCGAAGCGCCAGCCGGCCTCAAAGCGGCCCGAGAAGGTGCTGGCCTTGAAATTGGCGGTGAGCTTGTCGGTGCCCGACACCGTCACGGTGCGATCTGTGGTGACGTCCTGCCAGCCATAGGCGAGCGCCGCAGAGAGGTAGGCCGGTCCGAAATTGTGGCGGGCATAGAGACCGGCCTGGAACAGATCGGCGCGGCCGCTGCCGAGACTGTCGGACAGCGCAAAATTGTAGCCGGCGCCGCCGAGCGCGAAGCCGAGCAGGGTATTCGGCGAGACGCGATAGTCGGCGCCGACCACGGTGCCGTAGATGCGGCTGGTGGTGGTGCTCGAACCCGATGCCGCGTTGCCGTTCAGCGTGCTGGCGCCGCCATAGCCGGAAGCCCACACGCCCCAGCGCCGGTCGATGACTTCGCCGCTCGCCTCGCGCGGCGTCACCGCGGCGTAGGCCTCGCGTACCCTGGCGTTTTCTGGTGCGGTGGAAGCGTAGCCCAGCGTCCCGCCGTCGCCAGCCGTGCCGCCGCGCTCGCCATCCGTACCGCCACCGCCCAAGGGATCGAGCATGCCGACGAATTGCTGCATGGCGTTGAACGAGGCCTGCGTCCCGGCGGCGCCGGGCTGGCCGGAGACCTGGCTGAGCCCGTGGTTGAGCTGCGGCTGGCCCATGTTGAGCAGGGCATCGAAGCCGGCCGGCGGCGTCCCGCCGCTCGCGACGGCTCCGTTGATGGCGCCGGCCACATTGCTCTGGTTGGCGCCGGTGCCCGCCGGCAGCGCGATCGCGCCGGGATCGAGCACGAGGTAGACGTTGTTGAGGTCGTACGTGAGATGCGGATTGCGCGCGGGGCTGAAGCTGCCGCTGACGCTCAGCCCGGCGAACTGCGTTCCGCCAAAGCCGCCGGTCGCATTGAGGATGGTGTAGGTCTGGCTGCGGAAGCTGCCGGGGATCGCTGCCGCCTGCACGATGGCGCCGGTGAGCGTCGCGGTGCCCGAGACGTTGGCGCGGTCGGCCGCGGACGTGGAGACCTCTACCGTGTAGAAGCTACCGGCACTGAAAGCGAGGTTGCCGCTGACGGTGAGGGTGCCCACGGAATTGCCCGGCGCCAGTGTGCCGCCGCTCGCAATCGTCGTGTTGCCGACGATGCCGGTGCCGCCGAGCGCACCGCCCGCATTCACTGTGACGCCGCTCGAGGCCGTGATATCGCCATTCACCGCCAGCGTGCCGCCATCGATCGTTGTGGCGCCGGTGTAGGTGTTGACGCCCGAAAGAGTCAGCTTGCCGGTACCGACCTTCACCAGCGAGGCGCCGGCGCCGCCGCCGGATCCGCCGTCGGCGAGCACGCCGGTGACATTGGTCGACAGGTTGTCGCTGCCGACCGTGAGCTCCTTGCCGCCGAGGTCGAAGGTGCCGCCGCCGGCGAGCGAGCCGGCGCTGAGCTTGTTGTCGCTGTTCGGGCCGGTGCTCATCGAGAAGTCGAAGACGGCACCCGGCGTACTGTTGACGAGCTGCGCGCTGCCGGCGGTGGCGTTGCCGTCGAACAGCACGTTGCCGCTGTTCGCGATGGTGGCGCTACCGGCCGTGGCGTTGGTATCGAACGTCAGCTGCGCGCTGTTGGTGATCTGAGTGCTGCCGGCGGTAGCGTTGCCGCTGAACACCAGCGTGCCGGCGGAAACCGTCAGGGCGGACAAATTGTCCGCGCCGGTCAAGGTCAGCGTGCCGGCGCCGGACTTGGTCAGCGCGCCGCCGCTGAGATTCTGGCTGATGACGAAATTGTTGGCTGCCGCTGCAATCTCCAGCGTGCCGCCGCTGGCACCGAAGGAGATGCTGCGCGTGGTGGCGTTGAAAGCCGTGCCTGATATCTGCAGCGTGCCGCCGTTGAAGGTCAGGCCCCCCGCGAGGTCGCCGAGATTTGCGTCCGAGGAGACGCTCACCGTTCCGCCGGCGAAGATGGTGCCGCCGGTATAGGTGTTGGCACCTGACAGCGTCAGTGTGCCGGTGCCGGTCTTGACCAGGGAGCCGCCGGTGCCGCCATTGGCGCCGCCGTCGGCGATCACGCCGCTGACGGTGGTCGACAGATTGTTGCCGCCGACCGTCAGCGCGTTGGCGCCGAGCGAGAACGTGCCGTTGCCAGCGATCGAGCCGGCCGAGAGCTTGTTGTCGCCATTCGGGCCGGCGCCGTAGGAGAAATCGAAGACCGCGTTTGCTGCGTTGTTGATCAACTGCGCGTTGCCGGCGGTGGAGTTCTCGTAGAAATAGGTCTTGCCGCCGGCATTGTTGGTGATCGTTGCGTTGCCGCCCGTGCTGTTGTTGTAGAAAAACGTCGTGCCGTTGGTGTTATCGATGGTGGCGTTGTCGGCGGAGCTGGACTCCTTGAAGTACATATAGGAGTTGTTGGTGAAGCTGGCGCTCCCCGCCGTGCTGTTGCCGAAAAAGTTCAGATAAGAATTATTGCCGTTGGTGATGGTGGCGCTGCCAGCCGTGCTGTTGCTGTAGAAATACATGAAGATCGGGCTGGAGGCGTTACTGCTGGTAATGGTGGCGCTGCCCGCCGTGGCGGTGTTGTTGAAAGTCAGGATGGAGTTGTTTGCAATAGCGGCATTGCCTGCCGTGCTGGAGGCGTAGAAATACAGCGTGCCGTTGTTGGTGATGGCGGCGTTGCCCGCCGTGCTAGTGCCAAAGAACTCCAGGATGTTGTTGTTGGTGACGGTGGCGCTGCCAGCCGTGCTGGTGTTTAGGAAACCCAGGCTGCTGTTGTTGGTGATGGTGGCGCTGCCGGCCGTGCTGGTGTTGTAGAAATACGTGTGGGCATTGTTGGTGATCGTCGTGATGCCGCTTGTGTCGGCGTTGAGGATCCTGAACGTGCCTCCACCACTGACGGTGACCGCCCCCAGAATGGAGCCAACCCCACCGGTGTTATTGCCAAGCCATAGTTCGCTACCAAAGCCGTTGACGGTGGTGCCGCCGGTATAGGTGTTGGCGCCGGTCAGGGTCAGCGTGCCGGTGCCAATCTTGACCAGCGAGCCGCCTGCGCCTGAGATGACGCCGCTGACCTCGGTCGAGGCATTGTTGGAGCCGACCGTCAGCTCATTGGCGCCGAGGTTGTAAGAGCCGCCCCCGGCGATCGAGCCGGCGCTGATCTTGTTGTCGCCGTTCAACCCCGTGGTGAGGGAGAAGTCGACCGAGCCGCCGCCATTGTTGATGATGGCGGCATTGCCGGCCGTGCTGTTGTCCCGGAACCGCACGATGTAATTGTTGGTGATGGTAGCGCTGCCGGCCGAGCTTGAATTGTAGAAGCTTAGTATGCTGCCAATGTTGCTGTTGTTGATGGTGGCATTGCCGGCCGTGCTGTTGTCCACGAACTGGAGGTCGCTATTGTTGTTGATGGTGGCGTTGCCGGCGGTGCTTGAACCAAAGAAGACTAACTCACCGTTGTTGTTGATGGTGGCGCTGCCGGCCGTGCTGCCCTGTGTGAACCATAGGCTTCCACTGTTGTTGATGGTGGCGCTGCCGGCGGTACTTGAACCGCTGAACGTGATGAGGGCCGCGCCGATGGCGTAGTTGATCGTAACGCTGCCGCCGTTGACCGTGATGCCGGTGCCGGTGAAATTCAACGGACCGCTGACGTCAAACGTGTAGTTCGAGGCGCCGGCGTTGAACGTCCAGCCGCCGACGCTGACGCTTGAAATCGCCAGGCCGGTGGTGTCCGAGGTGCCGAAGGAGGCCGTGCCGACAGGCACGAAGCCACCGTCCCAGTTGGAGCCGGTGCCATAGTCGTTGCTGCCGGGGGAGGTGAGCCAGGTGCCATTCGACGCAGCGCGCGCCGGCCCGGCTGGCAGGGTCCAGGCCAGGGCCAGTGCCGACGACGTCAGCAGCGCGGCCCGCAGGTGGCGGGTCGCTTTGAAATAATGTTTCCCCGTCTTCACCACTTCCCCCAACACACAGGTCCCGAGTCCTCGACGGGATTCTTCGCACCGGGCGGGAGGGGTGTCCTGATAAGGGGTTGGCTCACTTCTGAAAGTTTCTGATATTTGCGCTTCAGAGCCGATTTTCGGGCATATTCGCCAGACTTCCGCTATATGAGCCGCCTTGAGAGACGTGTTGGGGGTTAGCTTGCTTCGTTTCGCCGGCTTCGAGCTGGACCAGCAGCGCGCGGAGCTGCGCGGGGCCGATGGCACGCCGATCAAGCTCCGGCCCAAGACCTTCGAGATGCTCCGGCTATTCGCTACCAGTGGCGGCCGCGTGCTGAGCAAGCAGGAGCTGATGGAGGCGGTCTGGCCGAACGTCCATGTCGGCGAGGACAGCCTGTTCCAGTGTATCCGCGAGCTCCGCGCCGCGCTCGGCGACGAGCGGCGGCAGCTGATCAAGCTCGCCTCCGGCGGCGGCTACCTGCTGGCGACGGAGGTCGTGGCTGCGCTCGCCGCCGACCCGGCGCCGGCCGAGGAGGCCCGGCCAGCCCTGGCCGGCGAGGTCGCGTCCCCGCCGCCCGCCGAGATCGCCGCCGCAAGACCACAGCGCGCCTGGTTCGGCTTGAGCCGGCAGGCAACGGTCGCCGCCGTGGCCGGGCTCTGCGTGATCGTCATGGGCCTTGCGGTTGCCGCGCCCGTGCTGAAACCGGACCTCTTGTTCAAGCGAACGCCGCCGCGGCTTGCGGTGATGCCGATCGTTGACGACAGCAAGGACGCGCGCGGCGCGGTGCTGGCGGCCGAAGTCACCGCTGGCCTCACCGATGGTTTTGCCAGGATTCAGAACATCAGCGTGGTTGCGCCGCGATTGGCGGCCAGGGGCGGCGACAGCAGCGCTGCCTCCACCGCATCATCCGATTACGAGCTGCGCGGCGAGCTGGAGCGTCGCGATCAATCGTGGACGCTGCGTGCTCGCATCATCAAGGCGGCCACCGGCGAGGTGCAGTCGGTCGTCACAGCTTCCGTCGCCGCGGACGAGGCGGACCCGCAGCTCGCGCAGTCGCGTCTCGTCGCCGGCGTCGGTCATGTGCTTGCACGCCGCCTCAACGAGATCCTGGCGCCGGGCTCGGTGCGCTCCAGCAGCACCGGCTCGTCTGCGGGCGGTGACAAGGTCGCCGTCGAGCAGGCGCTCGCCTCGATCAACCAGACCACGCGCGAGCGCTTTGGTGCGGCGCAGACCATGCTGCAAAAGGCACGCACGGACGATCCCGACAATCTCGAAATCGCGGTTGCGCTCGCTTCGCTTCAGATGCGCGGCATCCAGATGCGGTGGTTCAGCCCGGATGAAGCCGTTGCGGTCGAGGCCGGGGCCAGTGCGACCCTCGAGCAGGCGTTGCGGGCGAGGCCCAATTCGATTCCGGCGCTCGAGGCTTATTGCCGCTTCCAGAGCGCCACCAATCGTTTCGTGGAAAGTCTCGTGACCTGCGGCAAGGCGCTGAGCTTCGATCCCTGGAACGGGTCCGCGCTCTATCTGATTGGCCTCGGGCAGGTCTTTCTCGGCCGGTTCGACGATGCGCTCGCGACGTTTCGGCTGGCCGACCGCTACGACACGCCGCCGGCCTCGCGCTGGACCTGGCTGCTCGGCGCGGGCTGGGCGACGCTTCTGAAGGGGCAGGGCGAAGAGGCGGTGCCCTGGATCCAGCGCTCGATCGCGATCACGCCGGCAACCGGACGCTCGCACATGCTGCTCGCCGTCGCCTACCAGCGATCGGGGCGGTTCGAGGAGGCAAAGGCTGCGATCGAGGAGGGTCTGAAGCTGCAGCCCGGCACGACCAGACTCAACGTCGCGCCGCCGGCGAAGAATGCGAGCCCGGTTTATCTCGCAGCCGCCGATCGCATCGTTCAGGGAATGGTGGATGCGGGATTGCCGGAGCAGTAGAAATCATCGCCACCTTCTGTGCAGCCACAGCCACTGCTCCGGATGCTCTCGCACCCAGCTCTCCACCACGCTCGTGACCGCCTGCGTCGTGCCCTGGATGTCGATCTTGCCCTCGGCATCGCGCACCGGGGGGATCTCTTCGGTCAGCTCGGCGCGGAAGCGGAAGCCGGGCAGGCGGATGATGCGGACGCCGTGGATCGGGCATTCGACCTGGCGCAAGAGACGCGCCAGCATCGGGTTGGCGCGGGTCTTGCGGCCGAAGAAGGTGACCTCGACGCCGCCGGTCAGATACTGGTCGACCAGCATGGCGACGTGCTTGCCGTCCTTCAGCGCTTGGCCGAGCCGCAGCGGCGCGTCGCGGCCCGCCGGGATCAGCGTGCCCATGTTGACCTGGCGCATCTCCTGGATGATGCGGTCGGCGGAGGCGATGTTGGGCCGGCGATAGAGGATCGCGCTGTCCAGCCCGTGCGCGACGGCGGCGAGCGCCGGCAATTCCCAATTGGCCAGATGCGCGGCGAAGATCAGCGCCGGCTTGCCGTCGTCCCTGATATGATCGAACAGCTCGACGGTGCGCGGCGGCAATTCGATCCGACTGCGCTCCGGGTGCGTGCGGTCGTAATCCCAGACGTGGTCCATGTGGGCGAATTCGGCGCCGACGCGGCCGAGATTGTCCCACACGCCCATCAGGATCCGTTCGATCTCCTCGGGCGATTTTTCCGGGAAGGCCGCGGTGAGGTTGGCGCGGCCGATGCGGTGCTCGCGCAGCCGCGGTCCGATCAGCTTGGTTGCGCGTGCGAAAAAGTCCGAGGTCTTGACCGGATCGAAATAGCGCGTGGTACGCAGCATGCCGACGGTGGCGGCGCCGATCAAGCTGCCGCCGAGCGATTTCACTGCGTTGCGCGCGCGAATCTTCGTGCTGATAGAAATCAGCGCCATGCTGCGTCCGGTCAGGCCGGTTCGCGGGTCAGGATCAGCGAGGCGTTCTGGCCGCCGAAGCCGAACGAGTTCGACATCACTGCGGTGACGCGGGCGTCGCGCGCCTTGTTGCCGACCACGTCGAACAGGATCGTGGGATCCGGGGTGTCGTAGTTGATGGTCGGCGGGATGCGCTGATGCTCGAGCGTGAGCAGCGAGAAGATCGCCTCGACGGCGCCTGCGGCCGAGATGGTGTGGCCGACCATCGACTTGTTGGAGGTGACCGGGATCTTTTGCAGCAGTTCGCCGAACACGGCCGAGGTCGTGTTGTACTCCATCTTGTCGTTCTCGGGCGTCGCGGTGCCGTGCGCGTTGATGTGGTCGATCTGGTCCGGCGTCATGCCGGCGTCGGCCAGCGTCTTGTTCATGCAGCCGATGATCGGCTTGCCGTCGGGAGACGAACGGGTGCGATGGAAGGAATCGGTGAGCTCGCCGCAGCCGGCGATGACGCCAAGGATCTTTGCGCCACGCGCGGTGGCGGCCTCATAGCTTTCCAGCACGAGCGCGCCGGCGCCTTCCGCCATGACGAAGCCGTCGCGGTTCTTGGAGAAGGGACGGGAGGCCGCCTGCGGCGGATCGTTCTGCTGCGACAGCGCCGAGAGCAGCGAGAAGCGCACCAGCGCTTCCGGGTTCACGGTGCCGTCGGTTGCCACGCACAGCGCGGCGTCGGTCTCGCCGCGGCGGATCGCCTCGACGCCGAGCTGGATCGAGGTCGCGCCGGAGGCGCACGCCGTCGACAGCGAGATCGGCGAGCCCTTGGTGCCGAAAGTCTCGGCGAGGTATGCGGCGACCGAACCGAACATGAAGCGATGATGATAGGCGCTGTACTTGCCGCCGCCGGAGATGCGCAGGAGGTCGTCATAGGTGAAGTCGGGCTTGCCGACGGCGCGGCCGAGCTCGCGGCGCTGCGGCCATTCCACCTCGACCGGCGCGACCGCCAGGAAGAGGGGACCCGGGAAGTCGCCTTTGGCGCCGATGCCGGCTTGCGCAAGCGCTTCATCCGTCACCAGCTCCGCCATCCGCTCCGACAGGCCGGTGGAGGAGAACGGTTCGACGTTCACGAAGTCGACCGTACCGGCCATCGTGGTCTTCAGGCCGTCGACCGGAAAGCGCGTGATGGTGCGGATGCCGGATTCGCCGGCCACGAGCTTGGCCCAATTGTCGGCCTTGCCGGCACCGAGCGAGGTCATGAGGCCCATGCCGGTAACGACGACGACGGGGCGCCCGAGTTTGTCGCGTGGTGCAGTCATGTCGATCCCCCGATAGAGCTAAAGCATGATCCGGAAAAGTGTGACGCGGTTGTCCGACGAGATCATGCTCAAAACAACATCCGGCCGAAGCGCGCTGCGCTTCAGCCGACAGCTTCGACCAGCGCCATGCCTTCGCCGCGCCAGTGTCCGGCTCCCACGACCACAATCTGGGTGGGCGCCCCCTGCATTTCAATCTCGGTCCCGGTCGAATCGTTCGGCGGGAACAGGGCGCCGCGCGAGATCGACAGCGCGGCGAGCGCGATTCCCAGTGGGAATTGCGTCTCCATGGTGTGCCCGAACATCGTACCGGTGGAGCGCACCGGGAAGTCGGAATGGCCTTTCAGGAAGCCACGCTCCTCCGAGGTCGCAGGCTCCGCGCCGGTCGCGCCCGTGATGATCGCGCCCTTGCCTTCGCGCTTCGGCAGCTTGGCCCAGAGCTTTTCCAGCGTCGCGGTCATGTCGCCGGGCTGCTTGCGGCGGGCGAGGTCGGCGACGACGCTCGACAGCTTCGCGAACGGCTTTGCGCCGCGCGCTTCGGCGTGGGCCTTCGATTCCAGCACCAGGAACGCGCCAGCCGAACCGAGCGCGAAGCCGGGGTGATCCTTGCGCGCCCATACCGGCGCAAACTTGTCCTTGAGGTTGAAATCGCCGAATTCGTAGAGGACGAGCAAGTCCTTGCGCTCGCCATTGTGCGAGCCGCCGACCAGCGCGATGTCGCTCTCGCCCGAGGCGATGCGCGCCAGCGCAATGCGGGCGGCATCGGCGCCGGCAACCTCTTCACCCATGAAGGTGCGCGAGGTGCCGCCAAGGCCGTGCACGATGGCGATGTTGCCGGCGAGCAGGTTGGAGAGCTGCGCCAGGAACAGAGTGGGGCGCAGATCGCTCATCAGCCGTTCGTTGAGGAAGCCGGGCGCGTTGGCGCCCTTGGCCTCGGCCGTCAGGACGCCGGTGTCGACGTTGAGATCGCGCTCGCCGCCGCCGGCGGCCACCACCATGTCGATCTTCGACAGGATGTCCTTGTTGCCCTTGATGCCGGCCGAATCGAGCGCCAGGCCGGCGGCATAGGTGCCGATGCGCTGCCAGGCTTCCATCTGGCGCTGGTCGCCCTTCTTCGGGATCTGGGCGTCGAAGCTGACCGGCATCAGGGGATGCACGATGTAGGGCGCAAAGCCCTTGTCGTCGACGTTGATGCGCTTCTCGGAAAGCGCGGCCCAATTGGCCTCGAGGCCCTCGCCGAGCGAGGTCGCGAGTCCAATGCCGGTGATCCAGACTTCCGTCTGGCCGGGCTTCGAAGCGGTGTCAGTCATGGCGATACGACCTGTTGCGGAAAGCCGACGCGCTCGGCGACCTTCGCCATGTATCCGCGCATATCCGCGTTGGGGAAGGGGATCAGCGTGAAAGTCAGCGAGGAATTCGCGCGGATCTTGCCGCCGACCCTGATCTTGGCTTCGGTCATGGCATAGCCGGAGCCTTCGTGGGTCAGGCTCGCCTCGATGCTCATGAGATCGCCGGGGAACACGGAACCCCGTACCTTGGCCTCCTTGACGGCGGCAAGGATAGGCATGCGCTCGAACTTGAGCACGCCGAGCAGGAGAAAACCCGAGGCCTGCGCCATCGATTCGATCAGGAGCACGCCGGGCATCAGGGGATAGCCCGGGAAGTGCCCCTCGAAGACGGTGCTCTCCTTGGGGACCTGGGCTTCGACGACGATCGTCTTCTCGTCGACCTTGAGGTCGACGATCCGATCGATCATGTGGAAGTATTCGAGTTGCATGACCGCGCGCTTAGGCGCTCGCGCCCTTGGCCGCAACCAGTTCGTCGATGCGGGCGCACAGGTTCTTCAGCACGAAATACTGTTCGGTGGTCGCTTTGCCGTCGTTGACCTCCTGGGTCCACTTTTCCAGCGGCAGCTTGATGCCGAACTGCTTGTCGATCGCGAATGCGATGTCCAGGAAATCGAGGCTGTCGATGCCGAGATCGTCGATGGCATGGCTATCCGGCGTGATCGTGTCGCGCGGGATGTCGCAGGTTTCAGCGATGATCGTGGCGACCTGATCGAATGTGGAGGACATCACTAAGCCTTTGATATATTGCGGATATTTGTCAGATTATCCAGAGTGGCACGGTGGGTGGGCATCGCGCCCCTGATGACGCCCTCAACCCCCCTCTGGCCGGGTCGAAAGCCCGTATATCGGAGCGCCGCCCCGAGTTCAATGGAGCCGGGCAGGTGGGGAGACGGAGCTGGGGATGCCCGCCCGAGCCCCTTCCGCCAAACCGATCGGCCGGATCGGGCCTAGATATGCGGCGTCGTGATCTTGACGCAGTCGCGGCGGCCCATCAGCACGCAATCCTGGGTTCGGCGCAGGTCGGCGATGCTGACCGCGAGCCAAATTCCGATGGCCGTCAGCGCGATGGTGAAGGCCAGCGCCGCGATATTGGCGAGCATGCGATGGCGGAAATCGTCCGGCTCGGGGCGGGGCTGCTCGTAGCGTGACAAGTCGAGCGGTTCGGGCGCGACGCGCAACGGCTGCACGGTACCGCTGCCGCGGTGGACCGCAGGGGAAGGCGAGGTGCGCGGCCTGAACTGGAGCACCCGGTGCTCGTCGTCAGAGCTTATGGGCCGCTGGTTGTTCATGGGGTGGGGATCACTCCGAAGCAGCGATTTTAGATAGCATACGGGATAAACGCGTTGCAGAAAATCTTTTCAATGCAGGCGTGTATTCGTTGCCTCGCACTATTTTTACATGGATCGGTGTGCAGCGGTCGCGGAACCGGCCGCGAGGTCGGCGGGCGTTGCGCTGCAATAACCGGCAGAGCAACGGCAATGAAGTTCACGTCTTCGTTTGCTCTACATCGGCTTGTGATCTGCGCGCCCTTCCGAACACGTTTTGCCGCCGCGGGGCCCATGTCATAGTCAGGGAACCTGAGCCGTCAGTTGCATCCATCCGAGGGGCCTTCGACCATGACCACGACCAACGCGCGCGAGCCGAGAGTGCATCCGGTCCCGATCCTGTCGCTCCGGCCGACGCAGATGACGGTCGGCATGCGCGAGGTCCAGGAGAAGCGCAAGCGCTGGCGCGAGCATGACAAGAAGAAGCAGGCCGATCTGCTCGGCAAGCATATGATCCCCGTCGTCTATGGCCCCGACGCGCGCTATTACGTGATCGACCATCATCATCTCGGCCGCGCGCTGCACGACGAGGGTGTCAAGGAGGTGCTGGTGACCGTCGTCGGCGACCTGCGCATGGTCGAGCGCGAGGCGTTCTGGGGCGTGATGGACAACAAGCGCTGGGTCTACCCTTACGACGCCAAGGGCGAGCGGCGGTCGTTCCGCGATTTGCCGAAATCGATCGCCGATCTCACGGACGATCCGTTCCGCAGTCTCGCCGGCGAATTGCGCCGCATGGGTGGTTTCGCCAAGGACACCACGCCGTTCTCCGAATTCCTGTGGGCCGACTTCCTGCGCCGAAAGGTCTCGCGAAAGGTGATCGCGGCCGATTTCGACAAGGCGCTGGAGAAGGCGATGTCCGCGGCGAAAAGCAAGGATGCGATCTATCTGCCCGGCTGGTGCGGCCCGGAGGATGAAGATTAGGGGCAATCGCTCATCAGTCGCGCTGGAAGATCCGGGCGCCGGGGTAGGCGCGGCGGGCGTAAGTGACCACCAGCGCGCGGTCCTGGGTGTCCAGGAAGGGCGTTCGGATCTGGTACGACCCGACGATGAGGTGCCACAGGCCATTGAGCTTCTGGATCACGATCTTCATTTGCGTAGTCCTCGGTGTCTCCACGTTCCCACGTGTGCGGTTTGTCGCGTTGCCTAGGATCGCTGCCGCGGGTGGAAAATTCCCGACTCGACCGGCGCTCCGCTGCAAGACACGTCGATTTCTGTTAGTTGGTGATCGCTTGTGCCCAGATAAGCCGAATCCCATCACAGGCGCTTGAGCGAAATCAATTTCCGCGCCCATGAAACCGTCCTGAAACACAGCCGTCCCATCTCTATGGGGTAGTCGAGCTCACACAGGAGGCGGACATGCGCCGTCTGGTTTTCGTCATTGCATTGCTCGCGGTCGCTTCGGCAGGAATCTCGGCATCGTTTGCCGCAGTCCACCACGCCAAGTCGTTGACGTTCGCGGAGCGCTTTGCGCCCGCGCTGGAGTTGATGGCGAAGCGCTAGCTGCATGGCGCCTTGCCGCCATGAGCGATGCCGCGGCTGAGCGATCCGCCGCGGGACATCGGGTCGCACCCGCCGATCGGTCAGATGCGGCGATGGCCGGAGCAGGCTTGACCTGTCGCAAATCTGCACAGCGGTGACCGGCTAGAGTTTGCCTGCATGGTTGCAGAGGCAGCGTTGCGCCCCGACGTCGAGGGCCCGGGCTCCAAGTCATGCAGGACTGGAGGCACGGCCATGAGCATCATCTTTCGCATCGTCTTTATCATCGCCGGCGCGGTCACCGCGCTGTTCGTCGCGCGTGACGCCCTGAACTTCACCATCATCCAGACCTTCGTCGCTGTCCTGCTTGTCACCGCGATCGTCGGGGCGGGCAGCCTCTGGAGCCTGCGGCGGAAGACGTGAGCAAGGAAGAACGCGGCAGGTCATCCGGGCTCAGCGAAGCCGAGGCCCGGCTGCGACTGCAACAGGACGGTTTCAACGAACTGCCTCGGGCCGAACGGCGCACGCCGCTGCGCATCGTGATCGAGGTGTTGCGCGAGCCGATGCTCGCGCTGCTTCTGTGCGGCGGGCTGGTCTACCTGCTGCTCGGCGACCTCCGCGAGGCGCTGCTGCTCCTGGCGTTCGGCGCCATCTCCGTCGTGATCACCATCGTGCAGGAAACCCGCACCGAACGCGTGCTGGAAGCCCTGCGGGAGCTGACCAGTCCGCGAGCGCTTGTGGTCAGGGACGGTGAGCGGCAGCGGATCGCCGGCCGCGAGGTCGTCCGTGGCGATCTCCTTGTCCTGGCCGAAGGCGACCGGGTTCCGGCAGATGCGGTGCTCGTCAGAGCGCAGGATCTGGCGGTCGACGAGTCGCTGCTGACCGGAGAGTCGGTCCCGGTGCGCAAGCAGGTCGTCAAGATGCCGATCGCCGATGCCGCGTTCGCTGACCATCGTCCGGGTGGCGATGACTTGCCCTTCGTCTATTCAGGCTCGCTGGTGGTACGCGGCGAGGGGCTGGCCGAGGTCAAGGCGACGGGCCCTCGCAGCGAGATCGGAAAGATCGGATTGTCGCTGCATGGCCTGCAGGCGGAGCCGCCGCGGCTGCAACAGCAGACTGCACGGCTCGTGCGGCTCTGCTTTCTCGGCGGCGCTGCGATCAGCCTGGCCGCGGTCGTGCTCTACGGAACATTGCGCGGGGATTGGCTGCAGGCGCTGCTCGGCGGCATCGCCATCGGCATGTCCATGTTGCCCGAGGAGTTTGCCGTCGTCCTCACGGTGTTCATGGCCATGGGCGCCTGGCGCATCTCGAAGGCGCGCGTGCTGACGCGGCGCGCGGCCGCGATCGAGGTGCTTGGCTCGGCCACGGTGCTGTGCACCGACAAGACGGGCACGCTGACGCAGAACCGGATGTCGGTCGCGGAGCTGAGGCTGCGCGATGGGACGAGTCTGCGCGTTGCCTCGCTACAGCCCGCTCCTGTGGGCGCAGAGTTCTTCGAGCTGGCGCGCTGCAGCGTCCTGGCCAGCTCGCCGGAACCCTTCGACCCGATGGAGAGGGCCCTGCACGCGTTCGTGCAGGCCGGTCTGCCGAAGGAGGACGAAACCGCGGGCGCCCGGACTTTGATCCGCACCTACGGCTTGCGTCCCGAACTGCTGGCGATGAGCCAGGTTTGGCAGTTGCCACATCGCGAGGGAGCCTTCGTCTCGGCGAAGGGTGCCCCCGAGGCGATCGCACGGCTGTGCAAGCTGGATGGTGCGCAGCAGGCGGCGATGCAGGCCTCGGTCGCCGCGATGGCGAAAAATGGTCTTCGCGTGCTGGGCGTGGCAGCCGCGACCTGTGACGGTGAGGCTCTGCCGGCCGCGCACGAAGGCTTTGCGTTTCACTTCCTCGGTCTCGTCGGGCTGGCCGATCCGCTGCGTCCGCACGTCCCCGAAGCCGTCGCCGAATGTCGCTCGGCCGGCATTCGCGTCGTCATGATCACGGGCGACTATCCGGCGACCGCCATGGCGATCGCCCGGCAGGCCGGGCTCGACGTCAACGACGTCGTAACCGGCGAGCAGATCAAGCTCGCCGACGATCGCGAGCTGGAGGCACTCGTCAGGAGCGTGAACATCTTTGCGCGGATCCTGCCGGAGCAGAAGCTGCGGATCGTTCAGGCCATGACGCGCAGCGGCGAGATCGCAGCGATGACCGGAGACGGCGTCAACGATGCGCCGTCGCTGAAGGCTGCGAATATCGGGATCGCGATGGGCGGCCGTGGCACCGATGTCGCCCGCGAGGCATCCTCGATCGTCCTGCTCGACGACGATTTCGGCTCCATCGTTGCATCCATCCGCCTGGGACGCCGGATCTACGACAATCTCCGCAAGGCGATGGCCTTCATCTTCGCCGTCCACGTTCCGATCGCGGGGCTCGCGCTGCTTCCGCTGGTGTTCGGGCTGCCCGTGATTCTCGGTCCCGTCCACATCGCGCTTCTGGAGCTGATCATCGACCCCGTCTGCTCGCTCGTGTTCGAAGCCGAGCGGGAGGAACGCGATGTCATGGCCCGCCCGCCGCGGCGCGCCGATGCGGAGCTGTTCTCCTGGGCCCTGGTTGGCTGGAGCGTTCTCCAGGGTGCCATGGCATTTGCTTTGATTGCCGCGATCTTCGTCGTCGCGCTTCGTTCCGGCGTTCCGCCCGACGAGGCGCGCACGCTCGCCTTCATCGCGCTCGTCACTTGCGTCCTCGCGCTGGTGCTGGCCAACAGGTCGTTCAGCGCATCGTTCCTGTCCGCATTCTTCCGTCCGAACCCGGCACTGCTCTGGATCTTCGTATCGATCGCATCCATCTTGGCAGCTGCTCTGTTCTGGCCGCCGGCGTCCAGCCTGTTTCGGTTCGGTCCCCTGCATCTGGACGACCTCATGGTTACGCTCGGCGCGGGACTCCTGCTGCTGACGGTGCTCGAGCTGCTAAAGCCGATTTGGGCGCGGCGGTTGCGGTTCTAGCCGCGGTCCTGAGTCTTCGGTGAAGCCTCCGCCTGGTGCGGATCATCCTTGCCGCCAAGCATCCGGTGCAGCCAGCGTTCGACGCGGCGGCCGATTGTGAGCAGAACAAAAGCGAAGACCAGTGCGACCAGGACGATCTTCCATTCGCCGGCGCCGCAGGTAATTCCGAGACAGGCGGCGAGAAAAGTGCAGGCCGCGCTGGTCAGGCCCCGTACGCGGAAACGGTCGCTCTCGTGGACGATGACGCCGGCCCCGAGAAAGCCGATGCCGGTCAGAATGCCCTGGATCACACGGCTTGCCGCATCGGTGATCTTGCCGGGCTCGGCGAATTGGACCGCGAGCAGCACCACGGTCGCGGTGGAGAGCCCGACGATGCCGAGCGTCTTCAGCCCGATCGGCTTGCCGTGCAGATCGCGGTTCAGGCCGATCGCGCTTCCGGCGAGCGCTGCACTTCCGAGGCGCAGCAGAATTTCTGGCCAATCCAGTTGGGTCATGTCCTGTCCGTCGCTTCGTCGGCATGGGCCGGAAAGCCGGCTTCGAGCCGGCAATACTTAGTCCATGCGGGCGAGCCGCTCCAGAGGCATGGCAAGGCCTCCGCTGATGAGGACGGTGATTGCGGCGTTGGTCCCGGCTCTGCGCGGCGGCGTGCACGCCGCGGCGCGTCCGGGACCGGTCAGCGGGTTACCGCAGCGGCTTCTTCAAGAGCGAGAAGCGGTCGGGATCGAGCCCCATCGAGGGCTGCAGCATCGGGGCTTCGACGCTGGACATCGTCTTGGCGGGCGGGGCCGAGAACACCGGATCGTTCGGCACGTCGCGCTGCGAGGTGGCGCCGCGCCATCGTTCGAGCACGGCACTGACGAAATGCATGTCGTGACCCGAGGTGACCGACGGCACGCTCGAGATGGTGGCTTCGCCGCGCGGCAATTGGTGCGGCGGCACCTCCTTGAAGCGCAGGCGCGTCGGCAGCGCGACGCCTTCGCCGAAGGCCAGCACCTCACGCGTGCCGAGCGAGGGTACGAAGGACAGCAGGTTCGCGGCGGCATCGGACACCGCGGCGCGCAGCAACGCCTGGTCGCGCTCGTTGGCGAGGCGCATCGTGAACAGCGTGTTGCACTGGGAGATGATGGTGGCATCGAGCTCGGCCGGACGCTGGGTGATGAGGCCGAGATAGACGCCGTATTTGCGGCCTTCCTTGGCGATGCGCGACACTGCCTTGCGGGTCGGCCCGAAGCCGACATTGCGGTCGGCGGAGGCGTAACGATGCGCTTCCTCGCAGACGAACAGCAGCGGCGAGACGCCGTCGCTCCAAAGGCCGAAGTCGAACGCCATGCGGCACAGCACCGAGACGACGGAATCGATCACCTCGGCCGGGAAGCCGGCGAGCTGCATCACCGTCATCGGCTTGCCGTTGGCGGGCAGGCGGAACAGATGGCTGATGACCTCGGCCATGGTGTCGCCGCCGACATTGGCGTTGTCGAACATGAAGGCGTAGCGCGGATCGTTGCGTACCGCCTCGATGCGCGAGATCAGCTTGTGATAGATGATGCGCGAGGAGCGGTTCTCGAGCTTGCCCATGCGCTCGTCGATCAGCGACATCAGGTCGACCAGGCGATAGGGCACCGGCGTGTCGACGGTGTAGCCGATCTGCTTGGGGTCGATGCGTTTCAGGCCGATGCGGTCGGCGTTCTGGTACTGGGTATAGACGCCCTTGGCGATCGGGATCACCTCGGCGAGGATGTCGAGCTCCTCCGGAACGCCGGCGCGGCCGCCGAACAGCACGTCGACGATTTCCTCGAAATTGAACAGCCAGAACGGCAGTTTCAGGTTCCGCGGGTTGAGCACCAGTGCGCGATCGCCGAAGCAGCGGCCGTATTCGTTGTGCACGTCGAGCAGGAAGATGCGCAGGTTCGGCCGCGCCTTCAGGATCTCGTTGAGCAGGAGCGAGACGCCGGTCGATTTACCGACACCGGTCGATCCCAGCACCGCAAAATGCTTGGACAGCATTTCCTCGACGTCGACATAGGCAATGACGGAGCGGTCCTGCTGCAGGAAGCCGACATTGATCTGGTCCGACCCGGTCGGCGCGTAGATCGTGCGAAGCTCCTGGCTGGTGATCAGGTCGACGGAATCGCCGATGGTCGGATAGTTGGTGACGCCGCGCTGGAATTTGGCCTTGTCGGCGGCGTTGAGGATCTCGCCGAGCAGGTCGACCGAGGCGATGGCGATGTAATTGTCGGCGCTCGACAGGTTTTCGCAGGAGACCTCGGTGATCATGGCGACGATGACCGAGCTGGCGCAGCGAATGCTGACGAAGCGGCCGACGGTAGCCCGAACTTCCGAGATCGGCATCTGGCTTTCCGCCAGCAGCCCGACCCGGGCGAGCGATCCGCGAACCGAAATCACGCGTCCAAAGGATGTCACGATGAATGAACCTGGCATGAGCGAGGAGTTTAATCCTGACTATGCGGGGCCCGGCTGCACAAACGGTTAAACGGCAGCCGCGGCCGCTTCGTTAAATCCGCGACAATTCGGCCAATAACTTTGTTCCGATGGCACGGTTTTGGGCAGAAAATGCAGGAAAATGCTGCAATTCCAGGGCGTTGGAGCCGCCGGCAGTTAAGGAATATTTTACCATCCGGCGAGGCTGGGCCCTCCGTTCGCAGGACATTGGTCTCGGCGTAGCCTCGTCCAGTTGAGGTAGAGTGTTTGATTTGTTGACGAGACCTAATCATTTGTACATTAGTACAAATAAAGGGGCGGCCTCGGCGCCGCCTTCGGATGTGTGAGCGCGTTGCGGCTCGGCGTCCGATGACGCGATCCGGCCTGAGGATCGCTTGCTGTGCCTGGAGGACATCATGCAGCCCGAACCGATCCTCGATCTCGCCCATCTCGGCCACATGGAGCTGCTGACGCCGAAGCCCGACGAGAGCCTGAAATTCTTCGTCGACGTCATGGGCATGACGGTCAGCGGCCAGAAGGGCGAGTCGGTATACTTGCGTGGCTGGGACGATTACGAGCGCTATTCGCTCAAGCTCACGGCGTCGAAGACCTCGGGCATGGAGCACATGGCCTTGCGCGCGCGCAGCCAGCAGGCGCTGGAGCGCCGTGTCGCGGCGCTGAAGGGATCCGGCTTCGATATCGGCTGGATCGACGGCGACATGGGGCAGGGCCCGACCTTCCGCTGCCGCGATCCCGATGGTCACATCGTCGAGCTCTATTACGAGACCGAATGGTATCAGGCGCCGCCGGAGCTTAGACCTGCGCTGAAGAACCAGGCGCAGCGCTTTCCTGCGCGCGGCGTCAACGTCCGGCGTCTCGACCATCTCAATTGCCTTGCCGTGGACATCAAGGCCAACCGCGAGTTCTTCGAGAACTATCTCGGCTGCCGGCTCACCGAGCAGATCGTGCTCAATGACGGCCGGGAAGCGGCGATGTGGCTGACCATGTCGAACAAGAGCTACGACTTCGCCTATTCGCTCGACCATTCCGGCGTGCCCGGCCGCTTTCACCACGTCACCTACGCGCTCGACAGCCGCGAGGAAATTTTGCGCGCGGCCGATATCTTCCTGGAGAACGGGATCCACATCGAGACCGGGCCGCACAAGCACGCGATCCAGCAGACTTTCTTCCTCTACGTCTACGAGCCCGGCGGCAACCGCGTCGAAGTCGCCAATGCCGGCGCGCGCCTCATTCTCGCGCCCGACTGGAAGCCGATCGTGTGGACCGAGGAGGAGCGCAAGAAGGGCCAGGCCTGGGGCTTGAAGACCATCGAATCCTTCCACACCCACGGCACGCCGCCGGTGGAGTTGAAAAAGCACGGCTAGAGCTTCGGTTCTGGTTGAATCAGAACCGAAGCTCTAGATTCTTGTTTTGACGCGTTTTCCTCACGCGAACCGGTGTCCGCTTCGCTCGAAAACGCTCTGGTGTTTCGAGTCATTCCGGGGCGACGCGAAGCGGCGAGCCCGGAATCCATAACCCCGGCTGGTGATTATGGATTCCGGGCTCCCTTGCTACGCTCGGGCCCCGGAATGACGGAAAGAACGTTAGTGCGCCGACGCCCGCGCGCGCGCGATCGTCTCGCGCACGCCGGTCCATGCCGGCTTGTCCGGCGCGAACTGCTTGCGCAGGAACGTGACCAGCTCCTCGACCTGCGCATCGCTCATGCTATTCCCAAACGCGGGCATGTAGCCGAGATCGCTCGACACGGGATGAGCGATCCCGTGCAGGATCACCTGCACGAGATTGTCCGATGTGGCGCTGTGCAGATTGCTGTTGAGCGCGAGCGAGGGCCGGCTGCCGAACAGCGGCAGGCCGCCGACCTCGTGGCAGACGGCGCAGGCGCCCTGATAGAGCCGTGCGCCGGTGGACGAGGCGACGGTGACTTGCGTCGCGCTTTCGAGTTTTGCGGCGAGCGCGGGTGCATCGGCGGCGGAGTCGTTGAAGGAATTGAGATAGACCGCCATCGCGCGGATGTCCTGGTCGGGCAAGGCTTTGAGGTCCCTGACGACAGGCGCCATTGGGCCGGCGGCGACGCCGTGATAGCGCGAATGGCCGGTGCGCAAATAGGCGAACAGCTCGTCCTCGCTCCACGGGATCGGCGCGTGCGAGAGCGAGGTCAGCGGCGGCGCTTCCCAGCCCTCGGCAAAGCCGCCGGCGAGATAGGCATTGCGCTGCTCGGCGCCGAGCGCGTTGCGCGGCGAATGGCAGCCGCTGCAATGGCCGAGACCCTCGACGAGATAGGCGCCGCGATTCCAGGCATCCGATTTTGCGGGATCCGGCTTGAACTCCTTCGTGTCGTGGAACAGCGCATTCCAGCCTGCCAGAAGAGGACGCAGGTTGAACGGGAATGCGAGTTCGTTCGTCGGCGCCGTCGCGCGCACCGAAGGTTGCGCCATCAGATAGGCGTAGAGCGCCTGCATGTCGGCGTCGCCAGTCTTCGCAAAGTGCGTGTAAGGGAAGGCAGGGTAGAGCTGCCGCCCATCGCGGTGCAGGCCGTCGCGCATCGCTCGCTCGAAGGCGGGATAGGACCAGGCACCGATGCCGGTCTCGACATCGGGCGTGATGTTGGTCGAATAGATCGTGCCGAACGGCGTCTCCAATGCGCGGCCACCGGCGTTGAGTACACCGCCAATGTTGGTGTGGCACTCCGCGCAATTGCCGAGTGCGGCAAGCTGTTGGCCGCGCGCGATCGTCGCCGCGGAATAGACCGAGGCATCGGGCCGCGCGATCGGCGCGATGGCGCGCCCTGGCAGTAGCGCCGCGCCGATGCCGATCGCGGCGGTGCAGACGGCCGCAATCGCCGCGAAGATGCCGGCGCGCTTGGCGAACGGGTTCTCCCAGATGCGGGACGGCGGCGATATGGACGCGGGCAAAGCCTTCGGCGTCGCCGGTGTCTCGCCGTGCAACCCTTTCAGAATGCGTTCCGGCGTGAACGGCGGCTCGCGAAAGCGCACGCCGGTGGCATCGAAGATCGCATTCGCGATTGCCGCCGCGCTCGGCACCGAGGCGGACTCGCCGACGCCGAGCGGCGGCTGGTCCTGCCGCGGCAACATCAAGACGTCGATCTTGGGGACGTCGGGGAAGGGAATGATCGGATAGGCACCCCATTCGCGCGCCACCACCGCACCGCGCTCGAACGAGACCTCCTCCATCAGCGCACGGCTGGTCGACTGGATGACGTTGCCGTGGATCTGGTGGCGCACGCCGTCCGGGTTGATCATCAATCCGGAGTCCTGCCCCGCGACCACGCGGGTGACGCTGACGTCGCCGGTGGTCTTGTTCACGGCAACGTCGGTGACCCAGGCCGACCACGCCGCGCCATAGCCCGGAAACTTGCTGTGGACATAGAGCGCATAGGCAAAGCCGCGCCCGTGCACGACCTCGCCGTCCTTCTCCTCGCGCACCGGGCGCGGGGTCCAGCCCGCGCGTTCGGCGACCGCGTTGACGAGATCGACGGCACGCGGATCCTTCAGATAGCGCAGGCGGTATTCGATCGGGTCGACGCCGGCTTCAGTGGCGGCCTCGTCGATGTAGGATTCATGCGCAAAGGTGTTCGGCAGCGCCGAAACGCCGCGAAACCAGGAGGCCCGCACGATTGGTGCCATGTCGTGGGCGACGACACGCATGTGGTCGTAGTCGTAGGGCGGGATCGCGGTGCGGTCGCCCATCTGGAGCACGGCCGGCTCCGGGGAGATGCGACCGGTCAGCAGCAGCGCCAGCGTCGGCGCGGCGTTCGAGGGATAACGCGTGGCGAGATCGTAACCGGCTATGCCGCCGCTGGCATCGAGCCCGCCATTGACGTCGATGAGCTGCGCGGTGCCCTTGGGCTCCCAGGCGTGCTCCTGCTCGCGCGTCAGCTGTACGCGCACGGGGCGGCCGACCGCACGCGACAGCAACAGGGCGTCCGCGGTGACGTCGTCGGCGCAGTTGCGGCCGTAGCAGCCGGCGGCCTCGAGCCGGATGACCTCGACCTCGCTCTCGGGACGCTCCACGAGGAGCGCGAGGTCGCCGCGCAGCACGTGCGGGTTCTGCGTGCCCGACCAGACGCGGATATTGCCGTCCTGGACGTCGGCAACGGCGCAGGACGGGCCGATCGAGGCATGCATCTGATACGGCCACACATAAGTGCGCTGCATCCGCTTGGCCGCGCCTGAGATCGCCGCATCGACGTCGCCCTTGTCGATCAGCGTGCGCGGGGTCGACGGATTGGCGCGCAGCGCGGTCTCGACGTCGGAAAGATCGGTGAGGCTGGGCGTCGGCTTCCAGCTCACCTTGAGCTGCTCCGCCGCGCGGATCGCATTCTCCTCGCGCTCTGCGACGACTCCGACGAAGTCGCCAATGCGCACCACGGCGACGAGCCCCGGAATGTCGCGCACCGATGATTCATCGACCGCGATCAGGCTTGTGCCGACGAACGGGCCGGCATCGACGCCGGAATAGGGCGGCCGCACCACGCGGCCGTGCAGCATGCCAGGCACGCGGATGTCGTGGACGAAGGTCAATTCGCCCGTGGCCTTGGCCGGGAGATCGACGCGCGGGACCGACTGGCCGACAATGGCGTAGTCGCCGACCGCCTTGACGGTGACGTCGTCGGCAAGCTCGAGCCGGATGTCTTCGCCGCCGATCAGTTCGCCATAGCTGACACTGCGGTTGTCGTGCCCGCGCACGAGGCCGTCCTCGATCCTGAGATCGCCCTCCGGCTGCTCCAGCTGCTCCGCCGCGCGCGCAATGAGGAACTGCCGCGCCTGGGCCGCGGCCTTGCGCAGCGGGACTGCGGTGATCTGGATGGTTTCGCTGGCGATGGTCGCGCCCTGGTTCGGCACCAAGGCGGTGTCGCCGAGCACGACGACGACGCGCGCAAAGGACACGTCGAGCTCTTCGGCCACGATCTGGCCGAGCGCAGTGCGGATGCCGGTGCCGAGATCGACGTGGCCGTTATAGGCGGAGACCGAACCGTCCGCGGTGATGCGGATGAAGGTCTCGGATGTGACCTCGTCCGCGGTGCGGACGACGACGAGCGAACCGGATTGGCGCTCAGCTCCGTTCGAAACAGGGGAGGCCATCAGTCCGCGGCCTCGGCGAGCTGGCCCGATGCCCGCATCACGGCGCGCAGGATTTCGACATGGGTGCCGCAACGGCAGAGATTGTAGCGCAGCGCCGACAGCGCCTCCTGTTCGGTCGGCTGCGGGTTGATCGCGAGCAGGGCCTTGGTGGTCATGATCATGCCGTTGAGGCAATAGCCGCATTGCGCGGCTTGTTCGTCGATGAAGGCCTGCTGCACCACATCGGGTTTGTCGCGCGTGCCGAGCCCTTCGAGCGTCACGATATCGCGGCCGGCGCAACCGCCGACCGGAATCACACAGGAGCGCGCCGCGGCGCCGTCGATCAGGACAGTACAGGTGCCGCATTCGCCAAGGCCGCAGCCGTATTTCGGGCCGTTGAGCGCGAGATCGTTGCGCAACACGTAGAGCAGCGGCGTCTGATGCCCTGCCGTGACCTCGTGGATCCTGCCGTTCACGGTGAAGCGGATCGGTGTTTGCGTCATCCCTCGTCCCAAGCCCGCATAAAATTCGACATCGCGACGATACCGTTTGTACACAAACGTGCAAGCCGCGCATGCCGCACTGCAGCGCGGCTGCCTTCTTTGTGGACAGCGCGGATAGGCAAATGAGGTTTTATGCGGCAGCTGTATCTTTTGCACTGCACCGCCGCTTGACAGTTCCAGGGATCAGCGCGCAACATCGTTCGTATACGAATGATAACCGCAAGTCCGCTGGCTCCGACATGACGACTGAAACCACGAGCGCCGTCATCGACAAGATCCGCTGCGATGCTTGTCCGGTGATGTGCTACATCAAGCCGGGTGCGGCGGGGGCCTGCGACCGCTACGCCAATCACGACGGCAAGCTCGTCCGCGTCGATCCACACGTGATCCTGGAGCGCACGGTCTCCCATGGCGGCAAGCTGGTCCCGTTCAGCCGGACGGAAGATTGGGACGGCAAGATCGTCCACGAGCCCTCGACCTTCGTGACCGCGATCGGTGCAGGCACCACCTATCCCGATTACAAGCCGGCGCCGTTCATCGTCTCTGCGGAGGTCGACGGCGTCGATATGGTGACAGTCGTCACCGAAGGCATCTTCTCCTATTGCGGCGTCAAGGTGAAGATCGACACCGACCGCTATCTCGGACCGGAGACCGCGACCGTGCGCGCGCAAGGCGAGGCGGTCGGCCATGTCACCACCAGCGAATACGGCTCGCAGATGCTGTCGCTCGGCGGCGTGCATCACCTGACCGGCGGCTCCAAGAAGGAGGGCCGCGTCACCTGCGACACGCTGATGGACCTCGCCAATTGCAAGGCGGTGGAACTGACCATCGACGGCGGCGCGAGCGTCGTGGTGCAGGCCGGACAGCCTCCGATCGTCAACGGCGTGAGGGAAGAGCGCATGCGCGTCGGCTGCGGCTCGGCGACGATCGGCATGTTCGCCAAGCAATGGCACGGCAAGGTCGACGAGGTCGTGGTCGTCGACGACCACATCACCGGCGTGCTCTCGGAGCATCAGGCCGGCAAGCTGCTCGACATCGCCGACACCGGCATCAAGATGAAGGGCCGGCGCTCGACGCCCGGCCGCTATTTCCAGGTCGCCGATCCCGGCACGGGCTGGGGCGGTACCAACATCTCCGATCCGCTGGCGATTCTCGGGCCCTTCGACAAGAAGGAAGCCAAGGCCGGGCTGACCATGCTGATGGTCTCCACCACCGGCGAGCATTCGTCCTATTACGTGCTCGATGAGGCCCTGAACCCGGTCGAAACCGAGATGCCGGCCGACCTGAAGTTCTCGGTCGAGCGCATCCAGGAAAATTGCGAGCCGGCGCTGTGCACGGTTCTGTTCATGGCGGGCGCGGGTGGTTCGTTGCGCGCCGGTGTCACTGACAATCCGGTGCGTTTGACCCGCTCGGTGAAGGACGCGCTGACCCGCGTCACCAGCGGCGGCGCGCCGGTCTATGTCTGGCCCGGCGGCGGCATCACCTACATGGTCGATGTCACGCAGATGCCGGCAGGCGCGTTTGGCTATGTGCCGACGCCGGCGCTGGTCGCGCCGATCGAGTTCACGATGAAGCTGTCCGACTACGCCGCGCTCGGCGGTCACATGGATCATGTGAAGCCGTTGTCCGAAGTGCAGAACGGTGAGGATATCAGGCAGTTGCCCTGGCAGAACCCGATTCCGGGACCGCGGACATGACAAGGCTCCCGCAAATCGCATTGCTGTCTGATGGTCGGCGGCTGCATTTGCAGGATGGGCCGATTGATCTGATCATCGAGGCGAGGGGGCGCGCGGACGCGGTGCGTGCGGCTTACGAGGCTGCGGCGCAGCGGTTCAACGGGTTGCTCGACGAGCTCTGTGCGGAGCTGCCGGCGCTTCGGGCGGCTGCTGAGGAGTGGACCTCGCTACAGGGCGTGGTGGCGCGCAGGATGCACGCCGCGGTCGCGCCCTTTGCCGCTGACGGTTTCATCACGCCGATGGCTGCCGTTGCCGGCAGCGTGGCGGAGGAAATTCTCGCCGCCATGCTGGGCGCTGCGACGCTGGATCAGGCTTATGTCAACAATGGCGGCGACATCGCGCTTCATCTGGGCGGAGGCGAGCATTTTTCGATCGGTCTGATGGATCGCCCCGATCGTGACGGCGTGATGCGCGCCATGAGGGTCGATGCGGACGATCCGGTGCGGGGCATCGCGACCAGCGGACGCCACGGCCGCAGCTTTTCGCTCGGGATTGCCGACGCGGTGACGGTGCTGGCCGCGACCGCGTCACGGGCTGATGCCGCGGCGACGGTCATCGCCAACGCCGTCGATCTGCCGGGGCATCCCGCCATCGTCAGGCAGCCCGCCTGCGAGCTTCAGCCCGATAGCGATCTCGGCGCGCGCCTTGTCACCCGACATGTCGGCGAACTGTCACGGGACGAGATCGCGGCCGCCCTCGAATCTGGCGCGGAATGTGCACGTCGATTGTTCGATCGCGGATTGATTGAGGATGCCGTGCTGCGGCTTTGTGGTGATATGCTTGTCATCGGAGCTAAGGATATAGAACAGCAAGGAACGCGTCCGCGTCTGCTGGAGAACGCGGTCGGTGCCTGAACAGGGAAGCGAGACATGAGCGCGATCATCCGCAAGATCGTCACCGTCGTCGAAGAGACGCAGATGGAGATGGGCCGCCAGGTCTCGCCGCCGACCCGGCGCGCTGCCGCCATCGCCGTCATCGAAAATCCCTTTGCCGGGAAATATGTCGAGGACCTCTCGCCGCTGATCGCGATCGGCGAGGAGCTCGGCGAGCTCCTGTCGAAGCGTGCGGTGGCCGCGCTTGGCATCGACGGCGCCAAGGCGCAGAGCTATGGCAAGGCCGCGGCCGTCGGCGAGAACGGCGAATTGGAACATGCCGCCGCGATCCTGCATCCGAAAATGGGCGCGCCGGTACGCAAGGTTCTGGGTAAGGGCGCGGCGCTGATCCCGTCGTCGAAGAAGCGCAGCGGGCCGGGCACGACGCTCGACATTCCGCTGGGGCACAAGGACGCCGCCTTCGTGCGTAGCCATTTTGATGGCATGGAGGTGCAGATCAACGACGCGCCGCGCGCCAACGAGATCATGGTCGCGGTCGCCGTCACCGACAGCGGCCGGCCGCTGCCGCGCGTCGGCGGGCTGACGGTCGCGGAGATCAAGGGCGAAGACGGTCTGAGATAGGTTTGAACCGGGGAGGCGGACACAGCTTCCCCGACAAGACACGCTGAAGACGTAGAGTTCAAAACTGGAGGTTGGGATGCGAGCGAGAGACTATTTTGTGGGCGCGGCCTTCGCGCTTCTGGCGGGCGGCATGGCTCAGTCGGCCCTGGCGCAGGACATCAAGATCGGCGAGATCAACAGCTACTCGCTGCTGCCGGCCTTCACCGAGCCCTATCGCAAGGGATGGCAGCTCGCGGTCGAGGAGGTCAACGCGGCCGGCGGCATCAACGGCAAGAAGCTCGTCGTCGTCTCCAAGGACGATGGCGGCAAGCCGGCCGATGCGCAGACCGCAGCCAATGAGCTGGTGTCGAGCGAGGGCGTTGCGATGCTCGCGGGCACGTTCCTGTCGAACATCGGTCTTGCCGTCAGCGACTTCGCCAACCAGAAGAAGGTGTTCTTCCTCGCGGCCGAGCCGCTGACGGACGCCATCACCTGGTCGAAGGGCAACAAATACACCTTCCGCCTGCGTCCCTCGAACTACATGCAGGCGGCGATGCTGGTCGAGGCCGCCGCCAAGCTGCCCGCCAAGCGCTGGGCGACGATCGCGCCGAACTATGAATACGGCCAGTCGGCGGTCGCGGTGTTCAAGAAGCTGATGTCCGAGAAGCGTCCTGATATCCAGTGGGTGGACGAGCAATGGCCGCCGCAGGGCAAGATCGACGCGGGCCCAGTGGTGCAGGCGGTTGCCGCCGCGAACCCGGAAGCTATCCTCAACGTCACTTTCGGCGCCGATCTCGTCAAGCTCGTGCGCGAGGGTAACACCCGCGGCCTGTTCAAGGGACGCGAGGTCGTCTCGTTCCTGACCGGCGAGCCGGAATATCTCGACCCGCTCAAGGACGAGACGCCCGAGGGCTGGATCGTCACCGGCTATCCCTGGTACTCGATCAAGACCCCGGAGCACGATGCGTTCCTGAAGGCCTACCAGGCCAAGTACAACGACTATCCGCGCCTCGGCTCGATCGTCGGCTACCAGACCATCAAGTCGGCGGCTGCCATCCTGGCGAAAGCCGGCTCGAGCGATCCGGAGAAGCTGATCGCTGCGGCGGAAGGCCTCTCGGTGCCGTCTCCGTTCGGTGAGATCACCTTCCGCAAGATCGACCACCAATCGACGCTTGGCGCGTATGTCGGCAAGACCGCGCTGAAGGACGGCAAGGGCGTGATGGTGGATTCGTCCTACAAGAAGGGTTCGGACTATCTGCCTGGCGATGCCGAAGTCGAGAAGATGCGTCCGAAGGATTGATCGCTTCCTTCTCCCTCGCCCCGCTTGCGGGGAGAGGGTTGGGGTGAGGGGGAGCCTCCGCGAGGGAGGTGACAGACGATTCGCGGAGACTCCCCCTCACCCGAATTGCTCCGCAATTCGACCTCTCCCGCAAGCGGGGAGAGGTGAACCAGGACCCGCGTGCCGCGGCATGCAACACCTAACCCGGACCGCCGATGGCCTTTTACGTCGTACAGTTTCTGACCGGTCTCGCCAGCGCGGCGTCGCTGTTCCTGGTGGCCTCGGGCCTGTCGATCATCTTCGGCGTGACGCGGATCGTGAACTTCGCGCACGGCGCCTTCTACATGATCGGCGCCTACATCGCCTTCACGCTGACCGAGCGGCTTTCAGGCGCGTTTGGCTTCTGGGGCAGCATCGTGCTGGCCGCGCTCGCGGTGGCGCTGATCGGCGTCCTGGTCGAGATGGTGCTGCTCCGCAGGATCTATCACGCACCCGAGCTGTTCCAGCTGCTCGCGACCTTCGGCCTGACCCTGATGGTCGAGGACCTCGTGGTGCTGATCTGGGGGCCTGACGATCTCGTCGGCCGCCGCGCACCGGGCTTCAAGGGCGCGGTGGATTTCTTCGGCCAGAACATCCCGAGCTACGATCTGTTCCTGATCGTGCTCGGCCCCGTCGTGCTCGGCATCCTCTGGCTCTTGTTTCAACGCACGCGCTGGGGCGTGCTGGTGCGCGCGGCGACGCAGGACCGCGACATGGTCGCAGCGCTCGGCGTCAATCAGAAATGGCTGTTCACATCGGTGTTCGCGGTCGGCGTCTTCCTCGCTGCGCTCGGCGGCGCGCTGCAAATCCCGCGTGACGCGGTGCATCACGCCATGGACCTGCGCATCATCGTCGAGGTCTTCGTCGTGGTCGTGATCGGCGGCCTCGGCAGCATCGTCGGCGCCTTCGTCGCGGCGGTGCTGGTCTCCGAGCTCAATGCCTTCGGCATCCTGATCTTTCCGAAGATTTCCATCATCCTGGTCTTCCTGGTGATGGCGGTGGTGCTGATCGTCCGTCCCTGGGGGCTGTTCGGCAAGCCCGAGGCGGCCGCGCGCAAGACGCCGGGCCTCACTGTCAATCCCTGGCGGCCGTTGACGTCGAACGAGCGCCTTGCTTCGCTGGCGGCCCTCGTCGTCGCGGCGATGCTGCCGCTGTTCGCCGGCAACTACGCGCTGACGGTCGGCTCGGAGATCGCGATCTTCGTGATCTTCGCCGTCTCCTTGCACTTCCTGATGTCGGTCGGCGGCCTCGCGTCCTTTGGCCATGCCGCCTATTTCGGCCTCGGCGCCTACGGCGTCGCCTTCCTTGCCAAGATGGCGGGGCTGCCGATGATCGTCTGCCTGCTGCTCGGGCCGCTGCTCGGCTGCATGGGCGCCGCCGTGTTCGGCTTCTTCGCCGTTCAGCTCTCCGGTGTCTACTTTGCCATGCTGACGCTCGCCTTCGCACAGATCGTCTGGTCGATCGCGTTCCAATGGGTGAGCGTCACCGGCGGGGACAACGGCATCTTGGGTATCTGGCCGGAGAAATGGGCGGCGAGCCCGTCGCACTTCTATTGGCTGGCGCTCGGCGTTGCGGCACTGGTGACCATCGCGCTGCGGGCCATGGTGTTCTCGCCATTCGGCTACGCGCTACGGGCCACGCGCGACTCGCTTCTGCGTAGCGAAGCGATCGGCATCAACGCCAAGCGCATCCAGTGGACAGCCTTCGTGATCGCAGGCACGACCGCCGGCATTGGCGGCGCGCTGTTCGCGTATCTGAAGGGCAGCGTCTTCCCCGACAATCTCGGTATCTCGCTCTCCGTCGATGCACTGGTCATGGTGCTGCTCGGCGGCGTGGAGACGGTGTCGGGCGCGGTGGTCGGCGCCATCGTCTACAAGGCGCTGAACATCTGGCTGGTCAGCCAGACCGATCTGTCGAAGCTCGTGCTCGGCGGCTTCATCATGCTGATCGTCGTCGTCTTCCCCAAGGGCATCGTCGGCGTGCTGGAGATGCTGGCGCAGCGCCGGCGAAAGGCATCGCCGCCGGGATCACCTCTGATTGCCAAGCCGATCGAGTCTGCCGAATGAGCGTCGCATCTCCACTTCTCGCGGTCGAAGGCCTGACCAAATCCTATGGCGGCATCCACGCCGTCCGCGGCGTGTCGTTCTCGCTGCGCGCCGGTGAGATCCTCGCACTGATCGGTCCGAACGGCGCGGGCAAGAGCACCTGCTTCGACATGCTCAACGGGCAGAACAAGCCCGATACCGGCCATGTTCGGCTGCTCGGCGAGGAGATCACCGGCAGGAAGCCGCGCGAGGTCTGGCGGCTCGGCGTCGGGCGCACGTTTCAAATCACTGCGACCTTCGCCACCATGACCGTGCGCGAGAACGTGCAGGTCGCGCTGATCTCGCATGGCAAGCAGCTGTTCAATCTGTTCGGCTCGGCGCCGAAATTCGACCGCGCCGAGGCCGGCCGTCTGCTCGAGCTGGTCGGCATGGGCGGCTACGCGGACCGTCCCTGCGGCGAGCTAGCCTATGGCGACCTCAAGCGGCTCGAGCTTGCGGTTGCGCTCGCCAATCAGCCGAAGCTGCTGCTGATGGACGAGCCGACCGCCGGCATGGCGCCGCGCGAGCGCGTCGACCTGATGCGGCTCACCGCGCAGATCGCGCGGGAGAAGTCGATCGGCGTGCTCTTCACCGAGCACGACATGGACGTGGTGTTCGAGCATGCCGACCGCATCATCGTGCTCAACCGCGGCACGCTGATCGCCGAGGGCACGCCGGCCGAGGTGCGCGGCAATCCGCAGGTCCAGGCGGTCTATCTCGGCGAAGGCCTCGTCTACGATGCCCGCCATCGCGAGGGAGCATCAGTGTGAAGCTGACTGTCGAGGGCCTCAACAGCCATTACGGCCCGGCGCATATCCTGTTCGACATCGGCTTCGAGGTCGGCGAGGGCGAGGTGGTGGCGCTGCTCGGCCGCAACGGCGCGGGCAAGTCGACCACGTTCCGCTCGATCGTCGGCCTCGTGGCGCAGCGCTCCGGCCGCATCACGTTCGAGGGCAAGGACGTCTCGGCAAAGCCGACGCACGAGATCGTCCGCGAGGGCCTCGGCTACGTGCCGGAGGAGCGGCGTATCTTCACCGATCTCACGGTCGAGGAAAATCTCGAAGTCGGCAAGCAGCCCAAGCGTCCGAACGCGCCATACTGGACCCGCGAAAAACTGTTCGCGCTGTTTCCAAATCTCGGCGAGATGAAGAACCGTCCGGGCGGCCGCATGAGCGGCGGCGAGCAGCAGATGCTTACCATTGCCCGCACGTTGATGGGCAATCCGTCGCTGGTGTTGCTCGACGAGCCGTCGGAAGGCCTGTCACCGAAGATCGTGGAGCAGATGGTCGATGCCATCCTGACCATGAAGAAGGAGGGCGTCAGCATCGTCGTCTCCGAGCAGAATCTGCATTTCGCGCGGTTGATCTCGGATCGCGCCTACATCATCGAGCGTGGCCGCATCTGCTTCGGGGGCACCATGGCCGAGCTCGACGCGCGTCCGGATATCCGCGACGCGCATCTGTCGTTGTGAAGGCGAAGGGAAGGGGCGGCGAGCGGATGGCGAGAAGCGTCACGGCGAAGAAGAGCATCAAATCGGCAAAATCGTTGCAGAAGCCGCCTTACGTGCTCGACGAGCAGGTCGGCTTCATCCTGCGTCAGGTCTGGCAGCGCCACAGCTCGATCTTCTCCCGTGATATCGGCACCAATCTGACTCCGACGCAATGGGCGGCGCTGTCGAAGCTCGCCGAGACAGGTGCGTGCTCGCAGAACCAGCTCGGCCGGCTCACGGCAATGGACGTTGCGACCATCAAGGGGGTGATCGACCGCCTGACGGCGCGGGGCCTCACCGAGACCAGCCAGGATCCCGAGGACGGACGGCGGCTTCTGGTGAGCCTCACGCGCGCCGGTCAACAGCTCGCGGAAAAGCTTGCCCCGAATGCACTCGCCATCACGCGCGAGACGCTGGCGCCGCTCGACGCCAAGGAGCGCGAGACATTGATGGCGCTGCTGAACAAGCTAAGGTGACGGTGCCGTCGAGGGCGGTGCCGTAGCGGTGCAGTCGGGGGGGCAAAGCGAAGCGTGCCCACCATCTTTCTCGGTCAGGAAGAGATCGTGCGCACGGCGCTTCGCGCCTTTGCCCACACCACGGCAGTTGAACAAGGCGCGGGGACTGGCGACTGATATCGATGAAGACGGTGTGGTCGGCTACCTAAGCGCCAGACCTATATGCGCTGCGAAATCGGAAGATTGTTAATCCCAGCGCTCACGACTTGCCTGGCCATTTGGCGCGGTAGCGGATCTCGCTGCCGTCGCCGATCCGCCGCCACGTGCCGAACTCCGGCGTATGCGGCGCCCGGGCCGTCAAGTCGATCGGATAGGTTCGGCTCGGCTGGCCCTGGATGGTGACGGCGAGCTGCCGGTGCGAGGTTCGAAACGCCAGCTCGACTTCGCCGGCGATCACGGCCTGGTCGCCGTCGCGATGGAACGCGGCGGGGGTCACTTCGCCCGGCATGGTGTTGAGGTCGGTCTGCAATTCGATGGTGATGCCCTGGGTCGACGTCGGCACCGTGACGCCGGCGGGAAAACGGACTTCGAACACAAGCAGGGGATTGGCGCCGTTCCGGTTGAGCCAGGGCGTCGCAGTCGCATAGGCGTAGGCAATGTAGATCCCGATACCTGCAACACAGAGCAGGGCGACGATTCCGAGCGACTTCAGGCTGTTGCGCGCGACGCTGCCATTGCTGGTGGCCTTGTCGGAGCGTCCCATCAGCCAGTTGACGAGCACCGCGCCGGCGATCGCGCCGATGGGGGAATAGACGAACAGTCCCAGCAGCCCCGATGTGATGGGGTCGGCCCGGTTGCCGAAATCGAACAAGGACAACAGCACGAAAGTGGCGACGTAGCCCGTCACCGCGCCGACAACGCCGACGGCTATCCGTGATGAATTCTTCATGTCTCCTCGATGGTCCAGCAATGAACTGCCGCCGCCGAGGGCTGCCTGCGTTAGACGCAGCAGGCCGCAGACTTGTTCAACGCCATCGAGGGGCGATGCGGAGCGGCGAGCCGCTCCGGCTGCGTCACTTCGCCACCACCTCCGGCACCTTGCCGGCCGGCGGGGTGTTGCGGCTGCGCTGGGTGCGCACGATGCCGTCGATGATGGTCATGCCGATGCCGGGGAGGTCGCCGAGCTGCACGCTCTCCAGGATGTTCTTGCCGGGCGAATGCTGGGCCTTGTCCATGATGACGAAGTCGGCGGAACGGCCGACCTCGATCAGGCCGCAATCGAGCTCGCGCATCCGTGCAGTGTTGCCGGTGGCGAGACAGAACGCGATCTCGGCCGGCAGCTCGCCGAGCGAGGACAGCATCGAGACCATGCGCAGGATGCCGAGCGGCTGCACGCCGGAGCCGGCGGGGGCGTCGGTGCCGAGGATGACGCGGTGCAGGTCGCCCATCTCGCGCGCTGTGCGCAGGGTGAACAGTGCCGAGCGCTCGTTGCCGTTGTGCACCAGCTCGAGGCCGCGCTTGCAGCCCTCGCAAATGCAGCGGATCTGGTCGTCGGGCAGGGCGGTGTGGCCGCCGTTGATGTGACCGACCACGTCGGTGTCGGCCTCCAGCACCACGTCCTTGTCGATCAGGCCGGAGCCGGGGATCGAGGGGCCGCCGGTGTGGATCGTGCTCTGGATGCCGTATTTGCGCGCCCAGCCGACCATCTTGCGTGCGGTCGGGCCGTCCTTGACACCGCCGAGGCCGACCTCGCCGAGCAGCTTGACACCGTTGGCGGCCATCTCCTTGAAGTCTTCCTCGACCATTTCGCATTCGATCACCGGCGCGCCGGCATGAACCTTCACGCCGCCGGGACGCAGGGTCCAGAATGCGCGCTGGGCGAATACGGCCATCGCCTTCAGGCCGACGACGTCGCGGGGGCGGCCGGGCATGTGCACTTCGCCCGCGGAGATCATGGTGGTGACGCCGCCATGGAGATAGCTGTCGATCCAGTTGATCTGGTTCTGGCGCGGTGTCCAGTCGCCCGCGACGGGGTGGACATGGCTGTCGATCAGGCCCGGCGCCACCGTGGTGCCCTGGGCGTCGACGATGGTGGTCGCGCCTTCGATGTCGACGTCCTTGAAGCGGCCGATCGCGGTGATCTTGCCGTTCTCGGCGACGATGGTGTCGCCGTCCAGGATCGGCTTTTCCAGGGCGCCGGACAGGATCAGGCCGATATTCCGGATCACGAGCTTCGAGGGTCCGGTGGCCTGGGGTGCGTCATGCGCCATGGAAGGGGCTCCTTATTCCTAACTGCAACGCTGTCGATCTTGGGCAGCCTTGACCCCGGGATCAAGCAGGATTATTCATTAGTATACGAATGATCGTGTACAAACGACGCATAGCTGACCGCCTCGGAACCGCAAGCGAGCGACACGGAAGGGTGAGATGAGCAATTTCAATCAGGAAAGCGTTTTGAGCGTCCACCATTGGACCGACACGCTGTTCTCCTTCAAGACCACCCGCAGCCCGACCTTCCGCTTCCGCAACGGCGAATTCACCATGATCGGGCTCAAGGTCGGCGAGAAGCCGCTGCTGCGGGCCTACAGTGTCGCCAGCGCCAATTACGAGGACACCCTCGAGTTCTTCTCGATCAAGGTGCCGGACGGTCCGCTGACCTCGCGCCTTCAGCACTTGAAGGAAGGCGACGAGATCATCGTCAGCCGCAAGGCCACCGGCACGCTGGTCATCGACAATCTGGAAGAGGGGCGCAACCTCTATTTGATCGGCACCGGGACCGGCCTTGCGCCGTTCCTGAGCGTGATCAAGGACCCCGAGACCTATGAGCGGTTCGAGAAGGTCGTGCTGCTGCACGGCTGCCGTCACGTGAAGGAGCTCGCCTATGGCGAGATGATCACCGAGCATCTGCCGAAGGACGAACTGCTCGGCGAGTACATCCAGAACCAGCTGATCTACTACCCGACCGTGACCCGCGATCCCTTCCGCAACCGCGGCCGTATCACCGACCTCATCACTTCGGGCAAGCTGTTCAGCGACATCGGCCTGCCGGTGCTGGAAGCCGCCCATGACCGCGTCATGATCTGCGGCAGTCCGGCGCTGGTGGCGGACACCCGCGTGCTGCTGGGCGAGCGCGGCTTTGTCGAGGGCAATCACGGCGAGCCGGCCCAATTCGTGGTCGAAAAGGCCTTCGCCGAACGTTAAGTCGGTCCTCTTGCGCAATAAGACCGCATTTTCGCCGCCTGCCGGGCGTTGCGGCGCCGATTCGGCGCTTGATACACTGTGGGAGCGAATCAGCGGAGTTCCCACATGGTTGCGGACAGCGACAGCCACATCGCCTGGCACCGGGTTCAGTTGAAGAAGAACCGCGCCGAGTTGAAGGCGGTGGAGACCGCGCGCTTCACGATCGGCGAAATCGCTTCGTCGAAGCGGAACGGCCAGACCCTGAAGACCATCGCGGAACTCAAGCGGAAGATCGCGCTGTCGGAGCGCGTGATCGCCGATCATGACAAGCGCACACGCCGCCCGCTCGGCACCGATCTGCAGAGCCTGAGCAATGGCAGCTGGAGCCATTGGGATTCCTACACCAGCCAGCAGCAGCGCAAGACCGGCCAGCGTTCGCCGGGGCGCGGATAGGCGCGTTTCGAGCGTCCGTTCTCGCGAGACGAGAGCGGTTCCGGCCCTTGCGCGAGCCGCGCCGCATCCCATCTGCCTGAAGCGCCACCAATCACACCGGTGATCCCATGACACCGCGCCTCGATTTCACCAGCGAGGCCTTCTTTCGCGATCCGCCCAAGGCGATCGCGGCATTGCGCATGTCCGGCCCCGTGGTCGCGACGCGATTTCCTCTCGTCGGCGATGTCTGGATCACGACCACGCATGACGCGACCGCAGCGGTCCTGAAGGACAGCACGACCTTCACGCTGCGCAAGGATGATGGCGACGTCGCCGGCTTGCGCTGGTGGATGCCGCGATACGTCAGGACCATCGCCAACAACATGCTGACGATGGACGAGCCGGACCATACCAGGCTGCGCAGCATCGTGGACGAGGCCTTTCGCCGCCGCGCGATCGTCGCGATGGAGCCTCGCATCCGCGCCATCGCAGACGATCTGGCCGGCGAGCTGTTCGCGAAGGGAAACCCGGCTGATCTCGTCCAGCGCTACGCACGCATCCTGCCGCTCGCGGTGATCTCCGAGCTGCTGGGCCTGCCGCGGGCCGACCGTCCGAAATTCATCGCCTGGGCCAACGAGATGTCCTCGTTGACCAATGTCCTCAGCTTCTTTCGCCTGTTGTGGGCGTTCCGCAAGATGCGCGCCTATCTCGCACGACAATTGCAGATCGCGCGCGAAAGGGGCGGCGAGGGCCTGATTGCCGAATTGATCCAGGTCGAGCGCGAGGGCGGCGAGATCACGCCGGATGAGATGGTCTCCATGGTGTTCCTGCTGCTGGCCGCCGGCTCCGAGACGACCACGCATCTCATCAGCGGGTCTGCCTACGAGCTTCTCAGAAATCCGGACTTACGCGATTGGCTGGGGCAAGACTGGGGCCGTGTTGGACTCGCCGTGGAGGAGTTCCTGCGCTTCGTCTCGCCGGTGCAGTTCTCCAAGCCGCGCTATGTGCGGCGGGATATCGAGGTCGAAGGCGTGCGCCTGAAGAAGGGCGATCGCGTCATGGTGATGCTCGCCGCGGCGAACATGGATCCGGCGATGCATGATCGCCCTGACAGTCTCGATCTCGAACGCAAGCCGAACCGTCACATGTCGTTCGGAACGGGAATCCATTTCTGCCTCGGCCATCAGCTGGCGCGGATCGAGGCGGCTTGCGCGCTGGAAGCTTTGTTCGTGCGCTGGCCGAAACTCGGATTGGCCGTCGATCCCGCCGACGTTCACTGGCGCAGGCGACCGGGCTTGCGCGCGATCGCGATGCTTCCCGTGACGGCCGAGGGGCGGGGAACAAGGGCAACTGCGCGCAGCGAAGCAAGCATCGTCCGTTCGCTGACTGCGGCGAGCTGAACACGACAGGCCTTGGCGGACCGGTGTTCAGCCGGTCCGCTTTTTTGTTTCCGTCAGATCGCGCTCCCAGCCGAACACCGAGCGGCCGTCGAGATCGGGCGAGGCGGCGCGTTCACCCGCGATGTAGGTCTCGACGGAAGGCCCGCGCGCGGTTCGCTCCAGCCGCCGCGCCTGATCGTCGAGCCGCTTCATCGCCTGCAGCTCCTCCTCGCGCCCGAGCTTTGCGTTCTGGATCGCGCCCTTCAGCACGCGGATGGTCTCGTCATAGACCTTGATCGGGACGGGGTAGGGATGCCGGTCCTTGCCGCCATGGGCGAGCGAGAATCGCGCGGGGTCCGCGAAGCGGTAGGGCGCGCCATGCACGACTTCCGCGACCATCGCCAGCGACCGCACGGTACGGGCGCCGACGCCCGGCGTCAGCAGCAGCTCCGGGAAATCGACCGGGCCGCGCTCGGCTGCCGCCGCAAGCGTGCCGTGCAGGCGGCGCGCGAATACGTCCTTCGGCCTGACGTCGTGATGCGCGGGCATGATCAGATGCGGGAGCATGGCCTGCGCCGGCTCAGGCGCAGTTCCGATGAGCCGTTCGAATTCGCAGACGATGCGATCGGGGCCGAGATCATCCAACAGATCGAGCTGTGCGGTGCGCGAGATCTCGGCGCGGTGGTCGGTGAGATTGACGATCTCACCTTGCTGCGGGCCGTCGATCGCGCTGTGCGGCGTATCGACAAAGCTCTTCAGCGCCTCGGAATGCCAGTGATAGCGTCGAGCTTGGCGCTTGTCGCCGTTCATGCCCTGCTGCACCACCGTCCATTTGCCGTCGGCGGTGACGAAGAAGCCGTGGAGATAGAGATCGAAGCCGTCCTGCACGGCGGCGCTGTCGACCTTCGCCACCAGCCGGCTGGCGCGGGTGAGTTTCGCGCCGTCGAAGCCGATGCGGTCGCCGAGCTGCATCAGCTCGTCCGGCGTCTTGCGCGAGTGCTGGCCGCGGCCGCCGCAGACGTAAATCCCGAGCTCGTCCTGGAGAGGCCCGAGCCCGCGCTTCAGTGCGCCGATCACCGAGGTCGTGATCCCCGAGGAGTGCCAGTCCATTCCCATCACGGCGCCGAACGACTGGAACCAGAAGGGATGGGACAGCCGCTGCAGAAATGCATCGCGGCCGTAATGATGCACGATCGCCTGTGTGACGATCGCCCCGAGTGAAGCCATGCGGCTGGCCAGCCAGGGCGGAACCCGGCCGGTGTGCAAGGGAAGATCGGCGCTGCCGCTACGTCGAGTCATGAATGCAGTGACATTAGCGCAGTCCGGCGACGGTTGCACCAGCGGAATGCTGCGTTGCACGGGGCGGGGGAGCGAAGCCCGCCGGGAGGCGTTGAGCCCGCTGTGTGAATGCAACCTCGGGGACAGGAATGAACTGGCAGGCCCTCATGGCCGAGATCGATGGGATGCTCGGGTGGATACCGTCGTGGTTTGTCGGTCTCAGCCTCGTTGTCGGCGCCATCCTGCTTGCACTGTTCGCCTATCGGCTTGCGATGTGGCTGCTCACTCGCGCCTTCGGAACCCGGCTTCCGCTGTTGGGCCTCTTCATCGACCGGACTGCCGGTCCCGCCCGACTGGCGCTATGCCTCGCCGCCGTTGCTTTGGTCTTGCCACTCGCGCCGCTCGACGACACGATCCGCACGCCGCTGATGCGCCTGTTCGTCGTGGCCGTCATCGCCCTGATTGGCTGGATCTCGATCCGGATCGTCGATATGAGCGCGGCGCGCTATCTGCAGAATTTCCGCGATGTCTCCGAGAACTTCGTCGCGCGCAAGCACGTCACGCAGGTCCGCGTGTTCAAGCGTGTCACCGACACGATCATCGTCATCATCACGGTGTCGACCGCGCTGATGACGTTCGACTCGGTGAGGCAATACGGGGTCAGCCTGTTCGCCTCCGCCGGCGCGGCCGGTATCATCGTCGGTCTTGCTGCCCGGCCCCTGCTGAGCAATCTGATCGCCGGCCTGCAGATCGCGATCACCCAGCCGATCCGGATCGAGGACGCCGTGATCATCGAGAACGAGTGGGGCTGGGTCGAGGACATCGCCTCGACCTATGTGGTGATCCGGCTGTGGGACTGGCGCCGCATGGTGGTGCCACTGTCCTATTTCATCGAGAAGCCATTCCAGAACTGGACCCGCGACACCGCTTCGCTGATCGGCGTGATCGCGCTCCACGTCGATTACCGTGCCGACGTCCCGCGCATCCGGCGCTGGCTGGAGGACGCCGTGAAGCAGTCCAAGCTCTGGGACGGGGCCGTGGTCAACCTTCAGGTGATCGACGCGGATTCGCGCACCATCGAGCTGCGGGCGCTGGTCAGCGCGCGGAACGCGCCGCAATCCTGGGACCTGCGCTGCGAGATCAGGGAGAGGCTCGTCGCCTTCATTCGCGACGAGATGCCGGAGGCGCTGCCGCGCGAGCGCGCGATCCTGATCCCGTCGGCCGACGCTGACGCTGATTTCCTGCGACGGCCTGCGCCACCGGAGAAGATGAGGGCAAATGCCCGCAACTGATGCTCGACGCGATCAGCCGGCGCCGGCCACGGCCGCGTCGGCCGGTCGTCCCGCGCGGGGCCGCGGCTTGCGCAGCGTTCGCCGCGCCCAGATCAGCAGCCCGGTCGACAGCAGCGTCAGCAGCGCGATCGAGGTTACGACATTGAGCGGCGAGGCGATCATGGCCGACCAGTTTCCTTCGTGGATCAGGCGCGGCCAGTTGCGCGGCAGCGGCGTGACCTCCGCGGAGGTGATGGCATAGGCGCGCAACTCTCCGCCGTCATAAAGCCTTGCCATCATGCGGCCGCCGCGGGTGCCGATCGAGATGACGTGCGACAGCTCATGCGAGGATGCGACCATGCGGATCGCGTCCGGCAGGACCAGAGGGCGGCCGCCCGCGGTTGGAGGAGCGGCCGTCTGGAAGGTCAGGCCGAACGCCATGCACAGGCCCGTCAATGGACTGAGCAGGATCAGCGGCAGCGTGAACCAGGCGGTCCCCTTGTGCCATCCCGAGAGCGTGTTGCGCAGCCGCGGCAGCCCCATGACGATGCCAAGCACCAGGACGATCACCATCGCCAGCGTGGATGCAGTCACCAGCCAGGCCTGTCCCATGAGCCTCTCGTGCGTGAAACGCGCCCAGAGGAAGATGTCCGACACGGTCGAACTCACCGATGCAGCTTCGCCGGTGGCAAGATCGATCGCAGGCACGTTCGTGCCCTGCAGCGTGATCCGCCGGCTGGCCGCGTTGATGGAAAGCCCGCGCGCCTTGCCGTCGGGATCATACCGTTTCACTAACTCGATGACACGGCCCGCATCGATCGCGCCACCGCCAATGCCACTCGTTTGCACGAGCGGCTCGACGGACAGGATCAGACCGGTGGCGATGATCACGAACAGCGGAACAGCAAAGACCAGAGTGATCCAGCGATGAAGTCTCAACAATGCGGGTTTGCTCATGCGTCGTCCTTAGTGTTCTCCAGACCTTGCTCGCGCAGGGCCGTGCGGAACACAAATGACGCTTTGTCCATGTTGTTGCGTTGACTTGCAGCAACTGGAATTAAAGTTCGCTGCGAGATGGGTCGACGGTGTTGGAGTCGCGCGCGCAACATGTCGGCGTGCTCTGCGCGCCCGCACGCGTGCGCCAGCGGATCAGTGAGCTATTCGCGCTTGGCCTTGATCGCGCCGCGCAGGCCCGCCTGCTGCTGGATCGTGTCGAGCGCGCCGGAGGATTGCTCGTCCGCAACGAAGCGGTTGAGCATGATGAGAGAGTCTTCGCGCCCCTTTGGGATCGCGATTGCCATGTGCTCGAGCCCCCAATTGCCGTCGAGGATGCGCGCACCCGGCATCTGGTCGGACATCTCGAACAGCGTGGGCTTGTTGGTCGCATAGAGATCGATCTGGCCGCGGCCAAGCATGCCGATGGCGGCCTTGACGTTTTCGGCCGGGACGACGGTGGCGTTCTTGAACTTCGTCGGCAGAGTACGCTCGGAGGTCGAGCCCTTGGTGACGCCGATCTTCACGCCGGGCTTGTCGATATCCTCGACCTTGTCGATCGGCGACTTCGCCGGGACGAGAAAGCCGAGCTCGATCGCCAGCACCGGCTGGCTGAAGCTGACCTCGCCCGCGCGGGCCGGCGTCGCGTTGGTCACGGTGAAGTCGACCTTGCCGTCATGGATCGCGGTGACGATGTCGGCGACGCGCTGAAACCTGACATAGTCGATGCCGATGCCGAGCCGTTTTGCCAGCTCGCCGCCGAGGTCGTAGGCAAGGCCGTGCGGCTTGCCGGCGGCATCGGTCACCATCGAGGTCGGGCTGCCCGGATAGATGCCGACGCGCAAGGTGCCGCTCGGCGCCAGCAGCTTTGCTTCGCCGTCGGCGCGCACGGGCGCGTCGGCCAGGCCGAGGAATGTAACCGCGAGCAGGGCGGTGCGCGCGAAACGTCCGGAGCAGATCTTCATGCGCGCCTCACTGCGCGCGGATGTTGGCCGCCTTCAGCACCGGCTCCCATTTGGTCGCTTCGGCATGCATGTAGGCGTCGAAATCCTTGGACGAGGAGCCCACCGGGGCAGCACCGATCTTGCCGAGCGTCGACTTCACGTTCGGATCCTGCAGCGCGGCCTTGAGGTCGGTTTCGAGCTTCGCAACGATCTCCGGCGGCGTCTTGGCTGGGCCGAGGACGCCCCACCAGACCGAGACGTCATAGCCGGGCACGCCGGCCTCGGCGACGGTCGGGACATCCGGCAGCGCCTTCGAACGTTCAGCCGAGGTCACCGCGAGCGCGCGCACCGGGCCGCCTTCGAGCTGGCCGATGGCTTCGGCGAGCGGATTGATGCTGAGCGGAATCTCGCCTGATATCACGGCGGTCAGCGCCGGCGCGCCGCCCTTGTAGGGAATCGAGACGATCTTGGTACCGGACATGTATTTCAAGAGCTCGCCGGCGAGATGCGCCGAGGTGCCGTTGCCGGACATGCCGTAGGAGAGCTTGTCCGGCTCCTTCTTCGCGGCGGCGAGGAGATCGCCGAGCGTCTTGTACGGACTGTCCTTGGCCACCACGATCGCCAGCGGCGAGGACGCCACTTCCGTGATCGCCGTGAAATCCTTGAATGTGTCATAAGGCACGCTCGGATAGATGAACTGGTTGAGGGGATGGCCGCTCGCGACCAGGATCAGCGTGTAGCCGTCGGGCGCGGCTTGGGTCAGCGCCTGCGAGGCGACGATGCCGCCGGCGCCGGGGCGGTTGTCGACCACCGGCTGCTGGCCCCAGGTTTTTACCAGTGCCTGGGCGAGGGTGCGCGCGAGCACATCGACCGCGCCGCCGGCGGCGTAGGGGACGAGAATGTGGACCGGCTTGCTCGGATAAGCGTCGGCCGCGTGCGCGGCACCGCCTGCCAGCAGCAAACCAGCGCCCAGCATCACACCGCCGATCATCTTGTTCAAACCCAGCATTTCCCAGCACTCCTTGCGGGCGTTTGCGTGCTTGCGGCCGGTCTTCCGACCCGCTCAGACGCCGCCCATGGTTTTTGTTGACGAGACCTGATCTTTTGTACGATAGTACAAATCACATGGTACGCAAGCCCACCAGCAAGGAATCGGCCCGCAAGCCGAACATGCGCGAGGCGATCCTCGCCGCGGCCGAGGAGCTGTTCGCCACCAACGGCTTCAACGCCGTCTCGGTGCGCGACATCGCGCAAGCGGCCGGGGCCAATCCCGGCAGCGTCACCTATCATTTCAAGACCAAGGACGGCCTGCTGCTGGAGATCTATCGGCGCCATTGCGGGCCGATGAACCTGCGCCGTTCGGAGCTGCTCGCGGCGGCAAAGCGCGTGCGCGATCTGCAGGACCGGCTGGAGGCGATCGTGCGCGCCTATGTGGTGCCGGCCTTCACCTCGGGCAGCGATCTTGCCGGCGGCGGGGCGCGCTTCACGCGGCTGCGCGCCGTGATGTCGGCCGAGGGTAACGAGGTCGCGCGAAAGATCATCGCGCAGACCTTCGACGACACCAGCCACGCCTTCATCGACGCGATCCACGAGAGCCTGCCACACATTCCGCGCACCGACATCGTCTGGCGTAGCCACTTCCTGCTCGGCGCGCTTTATTATTCGCTGGTGACGCCGGACCGGGTCTCGCGCCTGTCGCGCGGCGAGGCCGACGGCAGCGATCCCGCCAATGCGATCGAGCAATTGGTGCAGGCCACCGTCGCCGCGTTCCAGGCGCCGGCGCTCGATCAGGCCGCGCCGGCACGGCGGCGGCCGGTCGTCAGCAGCAAGACTTGAAGAACAGCCGCCCGAGGGGAGGCGCGCAACCGCGCTTCCGCTTGCAGGCGGATGATGTGACAGGGTGTTGGAAACATGAACAGGCGGGAGTGCTTGCATCTCTTGACCGGGCTGGCAGGCGCGGTGCTCACGGGCGAGGTGCGCGCGGAAGAGCCGAAGGCGATGCCGACGATTACGCCGCCGGACCCGAATCCCAAAACGCCGTCGTTCAAGCTGCCGCCGAAATCCTGCGACAGCCATACCCACATCTTCGGGCCGGCGTCGCGCTATCCCTTCTCGGAGAAGCGGCCCTACAATACGGCCGATGCACCGCTGGAGATGTTCCGGATCGTTCATGAGAAGATCGGCGTCGAGCGCTGCGTAATTGTGAACGCGACCGTGCACGGCACCGACAATCGCGTCGTCACCGATGCCATCGCTAGAAGCGAGGGCGCCTACAAGGGCATCGCCAACGTCAACGACGAGATGACCGAGAAGGAACTGGGGGCGCTCGACCAGGCCGGCATCTGCGGCTGCCGCTTCGCCTTCCTCAAGCGCCTCGGCGGCGTCGGCGACATGAACAAGTTCCAGCGCATCGTGCATCGCGTTGCCGAACTCGGCTGGCACATCGACGTCTATTTCGAGCCGGGCACGATCGCCGAGTTCGCGCCGATCCTCACTGCGCTGCCGACGCCTTATGTGATCGATCACATGGGGACGGTGCAGGCCGGGAAGGGGCTGGACGACCCCGGCTTCACCTCGCTGCTCGATCTTCAGAAGAAGGACGAGAAGTGCTGGGTCAAGATCACGGGCCTGGAGCGCGCGTCCAGCACCGGCAAACCGTTCCATGACGCCGTGCCGTTCGCGAAGGCGCTGATCGACAATGCGCCCGATCGCGTGCTCTGGGGCACCGACTGGCCGCATCCCAACGTCAAGGTTATGCCGAATGATGGCGAGATCGTCGACCTGATCCCGCTCTTCGCACCCGATACCAAGGTCCAGCACAAGCTGCTGGTCGACAATCCCGCGCGCCTGTTCAAGTTCACCTGATGAAGACGATGTACACTCCGACCATTCCGCCGCCCGATCCCAACACGCGCACGCCAAAGTTCAGGCTGCCGAAGCTGTCTTGCGATGCGCATTGCCACATCTTCGGGCCCGGCTCGAAATATCCCTATGCAGCGGATCGCTCCTATACGCCGCCGGACGCGCCTCTAGAGGATTTCAAGGCGCTGCATGCCAAGCTCGGCGTCGAGCGCGCGGTTATTGTCAATGCCAGCGTGCACGGCACCGACAATACGGTAGCGCTCGATGCGATCGCGCAGAGTAACGGCGCCTATCGTGCGGTCGCCAATATCGACGACACCATCACCGAGCGCGGGCTTGCCGTGCTGCACGAGGGCGGCTTTCGCGGCTGCCGCTTCAATTTCGTCCGCCATCTCGGCGGCGTGCCCGACAAGCGCGTCTTCGACCGCATCGTCGCGATGGTCACGCCGCTCGGCTGGCACATCGACCTGCATTTCGACGCGATCGATCTGCCCGAATATGCCGACATGCTGACCAGGCTGCCGCTCAGCTACACCATCGACCACATGGGCCGGGTGAAGGCGTCCGAGGGGCTCGACCAGTTGCCGTTCCGGATCCTGATCGAGCTGATGCAGCGCGACGAGAAGTGCTGGGTGAAGATCTGCGGTTCCGAGCGCGTGTCCTCGGCCGGTCCGCCGTTCACGGATGCGGTGCCGTTCGCGCGAAAGATCGTCGAGACCGCGCCCGATCGCATCATTTGGGGCACGGACTGGCCGCATCCCAACGTTAAAGTCATGCCGAATGACGGCGACCTCGTCGATCTCATTCCGCTGTTTGCGCCGGAGCCGGAGCTTCAGCAGAAGATCCTCGTCGACAATCCGGCTCGTCTGTTCGAGTTCGACCGGTGACGGCGCTCGCGATCGACAAGCCGCGCGGGCGGGTCTGGTGGAAGGAGCTCTGGATCCAGGTGCTCATCGCAATGGTGGCGGGCATCGCGCTTGGGAGTGTCAGCCCCGAGGCCGGCGCCAAGATGCAGCCGCTCGGGGACGCCTTCATCAAGGCGATCCGGATGCTGATCGCGCCGATCATCTTCTGCACCGTCGTGCACGGCATCGCCCACATGGCCGACATGGCGCGGGTGGGACGTGTCGCGGTGAAGGCGATCGTCTATTTCGAGATCATGACCACGATCGCGCTGATCATCGGTCTTATTGCTGTCAATCTCCTTAAGCCCGGCGCCGGCATGAACATCGATCCCGCCAGCATCAATGCCGGCGCGATCGAGCCTTACGTCAAGCAGACCAGCGTCATCGGCTTCGTGCCGTTCCTGATGAACATCGTGCCGGCGACGTTCGTCGGCGCCTTTGCGGAAGGCAACATCCTCCAGGTGCTGTTCATTTCCGTGCTGTGCGGCTTTGCATTGGTGCAACTCGGCGAGCGCGGCGCGCCGCTGGTCCACCTGATCGACATCGCAGCCAAGATGGTGTTCGCGGTGGTCGGCTTCGTGATGTGGGCGGCGCCGATCGGGGCGTTCGGCGCCATTGCCTTTACGGTCGGCAAGTTCGGCGTGGGATCACTGGCCTCGCTCGGCAAGCTGCTCGGCGGTTTCTATCTGACCTGCGTGACCTTCATTGTCGTCGCGCTCGGACCGGTGGCCCGGCTGTGCGGCTTCTCGCTGCTCAAGCTGATCCGCTACATCTGGGAAGAGTTGCTGATCTGCATCGCCACGACGTCGTCCGAGACGGTGCTGCCGCGCATGCTGACCAAGCTGGAGAGAGCCGGCTGCGAGAAGAGCGTGGTCGGGCTCGTGATCCCGACCGGCTATTCCTTCAACCTCGACGGCACCTGCCTCTACCTCGCTGCGGCCTCGGTGTTCCTGGCGCAGGCGACCAACACGCCGTTCGGGCTCGCCGAGCAGATCGAGCTGCTGCTGATCCTGCTGGTGACGTCCAAGGGCGCGGCGGGAATCGCCGGCGCCGCCTTCGTCGTGCTGGCGGCGACGCTGTCCGCCACCGGCACGATTCCGATGACGAGCGTGGCGCTGGTACTGGGCATCCACCGCCTGATGTCGCAGGGGCTGACGCCAACCAATCTGATCGGGAACGCGGTCGCGACCATCGCCATTGCCAAATGGGAAGGCGCGCTCGACGCCGAGCGGTTGAAGCGCGTGCTCGACGGCGAGGAACCTGCGGCCGCAGTCGCCTGATGAATTTGCTGCCTGCATGAGGCGGGCGGCCTAAGATGCTTACGAACGAAGAGGGGAGTTCGTCCCATGAAAACAGGTCTCGTGGTCACCGCCCATCCCGGCGATTTCGTCTGGCGCGCCGGCGGCGCCATCGCGCTGCATGCGAAGAAGGGCTATCGCGTGAAGATCGTCTGCCTATCCTTCGGCGAGCGTGGCGAAAGCCAGTTCGCCTGGAAGGAGAAGGGCGCGACGCTGGAATCGGTCAAGGCCGGGCGCAAGGACGAGGCGGAGCGGGCAGCGAAGCTGCTCGGGGCGGAGATCGAGTTCTTTGATTGCGGCGACTATCCGCTCAAGCTGACGGAAGCGCATTTCGACCGCATGGTCGACATCTACCGCGAGCTCAATCCGAGCTTCGTGCTGACCCACGCGCTGGAAGATCCCTATAATTTCGACCATCCGAACGCGGCGCATTTCGCGCAGGAGACGCGGGTCGTCGCGCAGGCGATGGGTCACAAGCCCGGCGCGCAGTACAAATATTCGGCGCCGCCTGTGTTCCTGTTCGAGCCGCACCAGCCGGAGCAGTGCAATTACAAGCCGGACACGATCCTCAAGATCGACGAGGTCTGGAAGGAGAAGTACGAGGCGTTCCAGATCCTCGCCGCGCAAAAACATCTCTGGGGCTATTACGAGCGCGTCGCCCTCAACCGCGGCATCCAGGGCAGCCGCAACACCGGCGTGCCCATGACTTATGGCGAGGCCTATCAGCGCCTATTCCCGACGGTTGCGGAGGAGCTGGCATGAAGCCCGTCGTCGTTCGCAACATCAAGCGTGCCGATCCCGCCGGCATGGCGGAGTACGGCGTCTCGACCGTGCACGAAGCCTATGGCCGGCTTGGCCTGATGAAGCCTTATCTGCGACCCGTCTGGGCAGGCGCATCGATCGCCGGTCCCGCCGTCACCGTGCTGGCGCAACCCGGCGACAACTGGATGATCCACGTCGCCGTCGAGCAGTGCAGGAAGGGCGACATCCTCGTGGTCGGCTGCACCACCGACAATACCGACGGCATGTTCGGCGAGCTGCTCGCGACCTCGCTCCAGGCCCGTGGCGTGCAGGGGCTGATCATCGACGCGGGCTGCCGCGACGTCAAAGCGCTGTACGAGATGAATTTTCCGGTGTGGTCGCGCGCGGTCTCGGCCAAGGGCACCGTGAAGGCGACGCTCGGCTCGGTCAACATCCCCGTGGTCTGCGCCGGCGTCAACGTCGATCCCGGCGATATCGTCGTGGCCGATGACGATGGCGTCGTCGTGGTGCCGAAGCGCTATGCGGCCGAAGTAGCCGAGAAGGCGAAGAAGCGCAACGCGGACGAGGGCGGCAAACGTAGGCGCCTCGCCTCGGGCGAGCTCGGCCTCGACATGTACAGCATGCGCGAGCCGTTGGCGAAGGCCGGTCTCGTCTACGTCGACAATCCCGAGGACGTCTGAGGGCGAAGCGGAGCGGGCGGATGGATCGTCTCAAGCTGAAGGCCGTGCTCGGCAATCACCCCCACGTTCAGGCGGTGAAGAGCGGCGCGCTCCGCTCCGATCTGTTCGATCTCGATTTCGTCGAATACACGCCGACCAACGCGGCGTTCAAGCCGATGGTGCGCGAGCAAGCCTTCGACGTCTGCGAGATGGCGATCGTTACCTATCTGATGGCAAAGGCGCACGGCAAGCCGCTGGTGCTGCTGCCGGCGACCATGATGGGCCGCTTCCAGCATTCCTATGCGCTGTACAATCCCGCGAGAGGAACGCTCGGACCGTCCGATCTCGAAGGCAAGCGCGTCGGCATTCGCTCGTTCACGACGACGACGGGCGCCTGGATCCGGGGCATCCTCGCCAACGACTACGGCGTCAATCTCGACAAGATCCGCTGGGTGACCTTCGAGGATCCGCATGTCGCCGAATATGTCGACACCACCGAGCGCGCGCCGAAGGACAAGAAGGTGTTGCAGATGCTGCTCGACGTCGAGCTCGATGCGGTCCTCGGCGAGACCTCCAATGATCCGAACCTGAAGCCGCTATTCCCCGATCCGGCCGCAGAGGCCGCAAAGTGGTACGCGCGGCGTGGTGTCGTCCCGGTCAACCATCTCGTGGTCGTGACCGAAAGGCTCGCGAAATCGCGCCCCGACGTGGTCGAGGGTATCTATGATCTGCTCAAGCGCAACAAGGGCCAGATGGGACCTGCGGGACATCCCGACTTCGTTCCGTTCGGAATCGAGGCCAACAGAAAGCCGCTCGAGCTGATCGTCGACTACGCCTTCCAGCAGGCGCTGATCCCGCGGCGCTATGCCATCGACGAGCTATTCGACGAGACGACAGGAGGATTGAACTGATGGCGGATCCGAAGCGGTGGCAGATCGGGCTGGTCGGTTATGGCGAGGTCGGCCGGATTCTGGCCGAGGATCTGCGGCAACAGGACATCAAGGTCGCGGCCTATGACGTCAAGCTCGGGGGCGAGCAGGGCGCACCGCTGAAAGAGCATGCGGCCAAATTTGGTGTCGTGCTCGCGGCGTCTCATGCCGAGCTGACCGCGAAATCCGATTTCATCATCTCGGCCGTCACCGCAAGCCAGGCTGTTCCGGTCGCAAAGGCCTGTTCCGCAGCGATCAACCAGGGCACCTGGTTCCTCGATTTCAATTCGGCATCTCCCGGCGCCAAGCAGCGGGCTGCCGCGCTGATCGACGGCGCCGCTGGTCGCTATGTCGAGGGCGCGGTGATGACCTCGGTGCCGCCTTATCGCATCAAGGTGCCCCTGTTGCTCGGTGGTCCCGGCGCGAGGGAGCTGGAGCCGCTGCTGAATGCGATCGGCTTTGCCGCGAAGGTCGCGAGCGACGGGCTTGGGGTGTCATCGGCGGTGAAGATGTGCCGCAGCATCATGATCAAAGGTCTGGAGGCCATGGTCATCGAAAGCTTCACGACCGCGCGCGCCTATGGCGTCGAGGATGCGGTGCTGGCGTCACTCGCGGAGACGTTTCCTGCCATCAATTGGGAAAAGCAGGGCGCCTATTTCTTCCAGCGCGTGATCGAGCATGGTCGCCGCCGTGCCGAGGAGGTGCGTGAGGTCGCCGAGACCGTGCGTGAGGCGGGGCTGACGCCGTGGTCCGCGCAGGGCACGGCCGAGCGTCAGGCCTGGGTGGCCGATCTGGCCGATGAAGGGCTGTTCGGCATCAGGGGCACCAAGGAGTTTGCCCGCAGCGCGGATTGGCGTACCGAGGCAGACCGGATGTTGGCAAGAATCAAACGTTGACGCCGAACGCGAACGTTCAGCTTAGGACCCTGCCGTCGTCGCGATAGTTGGAGATTTCGTCCCGGGCGAGCTCGATCAGATCGACCAGGCTCTTGGCCTTGCGGACGACCTGCTCCCTGGCAGGCGCGGTGCGGAACTCGGTGACAATCATGCGGATGCACTTGTCCGCGGTATCCAGCGTCCAGAGCGCACGGGTCTTGTCGTCCTGCGTGTGGATCGCCGAGATATCGAGGCCAGATAGAACTTCGCCGATGCCGTTCAATCGCTTGACGGCGGTTTCGGCAGGTGTGCTGGCCCGGATCGATCGATAGTCGATGCTGTTGAATGCGCTGAACATATCCATAACTTCCCCAGAGAACGCAGACGGTCAGTGCGCATGTCCTAGTAGGGTTAGCAGGACCTTTCCCGCAACGCGTTGGGTTACGGTCCGGGATTTTACCGGACTCGGATTCAGCGGAGACTCGGCCGGAAAACGGTTGGAAACCTCCTGCGCTCAGCGACGTTTTCCGACGATCTTGCCGTCAGAAGCGACGAGCATACCTGCCTTGTACACAGCGCGGCCCTGCGGCACTGCGACCACCGTCGGGAACATCGGCCGCATTCGCTCGGCCGAAGTGATCTCGGCGATTCGGCCGACCTTGACGGCGGTATGGTGGCGGCCGCCGCCGTCAGAGCGCGCGTTGAGGAAGGCTTTGTCGAACGCCGTTTGGTTCCTCCGTCGATCAATTGCGGTGAGTATTGCGTACGCTGCGCGCAAGGCCAAGACGCAGCGAGGGCCGCTCAGCTCTGTGGGCGGAACAGGGTGGGCCGTTGCCGCTCGAAGGTCTGCCGGCCGCTCTTGAAGCCCATCACGATGTCAGGCAGCTCGGCGATGGCGAAGCGGCTGTCTTGCGTATCGAGCACGACGAGATCGGCGGGGTTGCCGACCTTGAGGCCGTAATCTTCGAGATTCATCAGCCGCGCCGGCAGCTCGGTGACGAGATCGAGGCAGGTGTCGAAATCGCTCACCGCGGCGTGAGCGACATTGGCGTAGAAGTTCGCCATCCGCAGCAGCGAGGCGTCGCCAAACGGCGTGAAGGGGTTGAGCACGTTGTTGGTCGCGACCGAACACACGACGCCGTCGCCCACGAGCTTGTGGGCGAGCGTCAGCCCGCGCGGCGCGTTGTGGGTGGCCTCGCGTCCCATCAGATAGAGATCGGTCGCGGGCAGCACGGTGACGGCGATGCCTGATCGGGCCAGTTGCGCGGTGGCGGCCTGCATCCGCTGCGGCGGCAAGGCCGAGAGCTTTGTCGCATGGCCGATCGCAACGCGCCCGCCGTAATTGCGCCGCTCGGTCTGCCGGCAGACCTCGTCGAGATGCCACCAGGAGGGATCGAGATCGAAGTCGAGATGGAGATCGACATCGACGTCGTATTCTTGCGCGAGATCGAAGATGCGCGCGAGATGGGCGTTCGGATCCGCGTCCATGTAGGGACAGCCGCCGACGGCCTCGCCGCCGTCGCGCAGCGCCTGCACCAGCAGTTCGTCGCTGCCGGGGTCGTTGGTCAGGCCTTCCTGCGGAAAGACGCAGAGCGACAGGTCGATCGCCCAGGCATGGTCGCGCTTGAGCGACTTGACCGCTTCGAAGCCGCGCAGGCCGATGCGCGGGTCGATCTCGACATGGGTGCGCATCCGCGTCGTACCGTTCAGGATGGCGCGTTCGAGCACCCTGGCGCCGCGTGCGTAGACATCCTCGACCGTGAAATCCTTCTTCATCCCGGCCACGGCGCGGATCGCTTCCGAGACGCTGCCGTGATTGTGCCCGCAGCGGCCGAGCAGGCAGGCCTTGTCGAGGTGGATGTGGGTGTCGACGAAGCCGGGCAGGGCAAGGTGCCCGCCGAGGTCGACCTCGACACCCTCGCAGGCAAGCCGCGGCTCCATCGCGGCGATCCGTCCGCCCTTCACCCCGATATCGACGGGTGCGGCGGATGATCGCAACAGCGCGTTGCGGAAAATCAGGTCGAAGGCGGTCTGCGCGGTCATGGCATCGAATTCAGCTGTGATAGCCTTAGCGGAAACGGTGAGCGCGGGCAGCTCCAGATTGTGTGCAGTTGTGTGGCCAGATTGTCCAAAAAATATGCATGCACTTTTTGGGTCGAATTGTAGAATGCCGGCACCTTTGGAGGCTCCACCATGTCCGCTCCCGCAAAAGCCGACCGCCCGATGACCGACGCCGAGATCGTGGAGGCCTATCTGACGGCCTCGATGATACCCGATCCCGATGCCGCCGCGGCCTATATGAAGCCCGGCACGGTGATCACGTTCACTGGCGGGCGAGAGTTCGATCATCCGCGCGGCCCGACCGGCTTCAATGCCAGGCGCTATCGCTGGGTGAAGAAGAAGATGGACCGGTTCGACGTCTGCCCCGGCGCAGACGAGACCGTCGTCTACAGCGTCGGCACGCTCTATGGCGAGTGGATCGACGGCACGCCGTTCGAAGGCAATCGCTATGTCGATCGCTTCGTCGTCAAGGGCGGGCAGATCGTGAAGATGGACGTCTGGAACGACAGCGCCGAGCGTATCCTCGTGCAGCGCGGGATCGAGGCCTAACCTCTCCGCGCCACTTTCGGCAATTTGACGACGCGGTCGCTCGTCACCTCGTCGGCATAAGGCGCGAGAATGTCGAGCAGGTCGCGGCCGCGCTGCGGCGTGGGGGCGACCAGCGCGCGATTGGCCACGGAATCCAGGTGATGGTGCATCAAGTCCATCACCTTGGCCTCGTCGCCCTTGGCCAGCGCAGAAATGATGGCGCGGTGCTCGTTGATGGCGCATTCGGTCGAATGCGGCCGGCTGTACAGCGACAGCGTCAGGCAGCAGCGATAGGCGACCTCGCTGACATAGCGCACCAGAATCGGGCTGTTCGTCATCTGCGCGAGCAGGATGTGGAATTCGGTGGCCAGGCGGATCGAGACCGCATCCGCGCCGCCGCGTGCGCCGTCCTCGGCGTCGACATGGGCATTCAGCTCCGCGATCTGCGCCTTGGTCAGCTTGCCCGCGAGCTGGCGGACGACGAGGCGTTCGAGCTCGATGCGGATGTCGAAGGCGTCGCGCGCCTCCTGCCAGCTCGGGGTCGCCACCACCGCGATGCGGTTGCGACGCAGCTCGACGAGACCCTCGGCGGCGAGTTGCCCCAGCGCGTGGCGCGCAATGGTGCGGCTGACGCCGAAGCGCTCGCCGAGGGCATCTTCGGGCAGTTTCGCGCCGGGCTCCAGCGCCTGCTCGATGATCGCACGTCGCAGCGCGCGGCAGATCACACTGACCTTGTCCGACGATTCAGAAGTCTTGCTGGTGCTGCGCGCCGCCATCGGCGAATCCTTGAGGAGGTCGAAGCTTCTCTCTAGCACAGCCTTGCGGCGATCCGGCGCCCCAATTGCATGCAGTTTGGGGGCTGGATTGCCCAAATCGAGTCCGGCCGTTTGGCGGTGCGTTCCGCCAAATCATTGATTCTAAGGGGCTGGCCGGCTGGCATCCAGCTTGCATGCACTTTGGCTGTGATGCGCATGCAACCCAACGCCCAATTCGACGGCCGGCCTGTTCCCGAAGGCGTTGCCGCAACCGCGATCGAGCTGTCCGAGGCCTCCGTGACCTTCGGGCGCGGCGACCGCGCCGTGCCGGCTCTGTCGAAGACCACGCTGAAGATCGGCGACGGCGAGTTTGTCGCACTGGTCGGCCCGTCCGGATGCGGCAAATCGACCATTTTGCGTCTGGTCAGCGGCCTGGTGCAGCCGACCAGCGGCGTCGTCATCGTCGGCGGGCGCGAGGTCGCGGCGCGGGCGATGCGGGTCGGCATGGCGTTTCAGAACCCGACCATGCTGCCGTGGATGACGATCGAGCGGAACATCATGCTGCCGCTCAAGATCGTCGAGCCGTTCCGCTCCAGCTTCCGCAGGCTCCGCAAGACCGAATTCCGCGACAAGGCCAATGCGCTGCTGGAGCAGGTCGGCCTCAAGGGATTTGGCAGCCGCTATCCCTGGCAGCTCTCCGGCGGCATGCTCCAGCGCGCCAATCTCTGCCGCGCGCTGATCCACGAGCCGCGCATGCTGCTGCTGGACGAGCCGTTCGGCGCGCTCGACCAGTTCACCCGCGAGGAGCTGTGGGCGATCCTCCAGAACCTCTGGATGACGCACAAGCCGACGGTGCTGCTGGTCACGCACGACCTGCGCGAGGCCGGCTTCCTCGCCAGCCGCATCTGCGTGATGAGCTCACGCCCCGGCCGCATCCTCGACGACAGCCGCGTCGATTTCGCCCGGCCGCGCACCGTCGCCATGACCTTCGAGCCGGATTTCGTCGCGCTGAACCAGAAGCTGCGCGCCTTCATCGAAGATGCGCGCAGCGCTAGCGAACAGGGGGCAGGCTGATGTTCGGGATCGATATCAGGCAGAAGGCGTGGTCGGCCGGACTGATCGTGCTGTTCTTCGTCGCCTGGGAATTGTTCTGCCTGATGACGGGCATGTCGGACCTCGTGCTGCCGCGGCCGTCGCAAGTGTTCGTGACGCTGGTTCAGCGCTTCCCGGTGCTGTGGCCTCACATCGTGCAGACACTCGCGACCACGATGTTCGGCTTCGTCCTTGGCGTCGCGCTCGGCGTTGCCCTCGGCGCGATCATCGGCGTGTCGAAGACGGCCTACGACACCTGCTATCCGCTGCTGATTGGCTTCTCCTCGATTCCCAAGGTCGCGGTGGTGCCGATCTTCGTGCTGTGGTTCGGATCCGGCACGGTGCCTGCGGTGCTGACGGCGCTGTCGATCTGCTTCTTTCCGATCGTCGTGAATATCGCGACGGGCCTTGCGACCACCGAGCCCGAGCTCGAGGACGTGCTGAAGGCGCTCGGCGCCAGCAAGTTCGACATCCTCTGGAATGTCGGCTTGCCCCGGACGATGCCGTTCTTCTTCGCTTCGCTGAAAGTCGCGATCTCCTACGCTTTCGTCGGCGCGGTGCTGTCGGAGACGGTCGCTTCCAACCGCGGCATCGGCAACGTCATGATGACCGCGTCCTCCAATTTCAACGTGCCGCTGGTGTTCGCGGGCCTGTTCGTGCTCGCGGGCCTCGGTGTCGCGCTCTACGTTGTGTTTTCGCTGATCGAGAGCCGCGTCACCGGCTGGGCCACGCGCAAGAACGACGTGATTGCCACCTGATTTTCTGAACCGTCACGCAACGAAGCTTGAGGAGGTCTCGATGTTGAGAAAAGTAACTGCCGCGCTGCTGGGATTGGCCCTGTCCACGGGGGCCGCGATTGCCCAGGAGACCACGATCAAGTTCACGCTGGGCTGGAAGACCCAAGGCAGCGATGCCGCCTTCTTCTACGCCAAGGATCATGGCTTGTTCAAAGAGGAGGGCCTCAACGTCGTCATCGACCAGGGCGAGGGCTCGGGTGCCACCGTGACGCGCATCATGTCCGGGGCCTACGACGCCGGCTTCGGCGACGTCAACGCCATCATCCAGAACGCCTCGACCAAGCCGCAGGAGGCGCCCGTCATGGTCTACATGATGTGGAACCAGCCGCCATTCGCGATCGTCGCCAAGAAAACCAGCGGCATCAACACCATCAAGGATTTCGAGGGCCACACCCTCGGCGGCGCGCAGGGCACGCCGACGACCCGCCTGCTGCCGGTGTTCACGCGCAAGAACGGCCTCGACGGCGAGAAGATCAAGATCTCCAACATGGCACCGAATCTCCAGGAGCCGATGCTGATCAAGGGCGATATCGACGGCGCGCTCGTCTTCAACATCACCAGCTATTTCAACCTGGTGCTGAACCGGCAGGACCCCGACAAGGACTTCAAATGGTTCTCGTTCGGTGAGTACGGTCTCGACCTCTATTCCAACGGCGTAATGGTCTCCAAGAAGTTGATCGCGTCGAACCCGAAAGCGGTCGCGGGTCTCGTGCGTGCCATCAACAAGGGCGCGATCGCGGTGGCCAAGGACCAGAACGCCGGCATGAAGGCTGCGCTGAATTACGACAATCTGATCGACGTCGCGGTCGAGAAGCGCCGGCTGCAATATTCCTTCGACAAGCTGATCGTCTCGCCGGAGATGAAGGAGATCGGTGTCGGCGACATCAAGGACGATCGCATGACGCGCGCCATCGGCATCATCGTCGAAGGCTATCAGCTCGCCCGCGCGCCGGCTACGGCCGAGGTGTTCTCGCGGGAGTTCCTGCCGCCGCGTGCCGAGCGGGAGCTGGTGTATACGGCCAACTGAGCCCGGAGAGACCGTCATGGCCACGGAGGTTTCGGCGACCAGCCTGTTCCGTGGCCCTGATCTGGGCATCCGCGACAATGTCGTGCTGCGGCACGAGGCCGGTGTCATCGCCGACATCTCGGAAGGAGCGGAGGCCGGCAGCGGCACGCGCTCCTTCGTCATTCCGGCCTTCGTCAACGCCCACGATCATGCCCGCGCCACGGCATCGTCCTTTGGCGCGGTCGGCATGCCCCTGGAAAGCTGGATCCTGCGCACCGCGCTCGGCACACCGGTCGATCCCTACCTGACCGCCGCCTCCGCGCTGGCCCGCTCGGCCAAGGCCGGCTGCGCGGCCATGATGGTGCACTACACCCGCCCGAGCGGGACGATGCCGTTGCTCGACGAAGCCAAGGCGATCGCAAGAGCGGCGTCCGCCGTCGGCATCCGCATGGCCTTTGCGCTCGCGGTGCGCGACCAGAACCCGATCGTTTATGGCGATGCCGAGCCGGCGCTCTCGGGACTTCCCGCCCACGATCGCAAGGCCATCGAAGATCTCTTCATCCGCGCGCCAATGTCGCCCAAGGCCTATATCGAGCTGACCGACGCCATTGCCGCCGCCATCGCCGGCCCGATGATCGACGTGCAGCTCGGGCCCGCCGGCGTGCAATGGTGCTCGAAGCCGCTGCTGGAGGCGGTTGCCGAGAATTCGGCGCGGGCGGGCCGGCGCATCCACATGCATCTGCTGGAGACCGTGTATCAACGCGCCTGGGCTGACCAGAACTTTCCGGACATGGTGCGCTGGCTTCGCGACGTTGGTTTCCTTTCGGAGCGGCTGACACTGGCGCACTGCATCCACGCCCGCCCGGACGAGCTGGAGATGATCGCTGCGTCGGGTGCGCGCATCGTCACCAATTTCAGCTCGAACATGCATCTGCGCTCGGGCCTCGCCCCGATCGCCGCCGCACACAAATGCGGCTGCGCCATCGCGGTCGGCGTCGACGGGCTGGCGCTGGACGAGGACGACGACATCCTGCGCGAGATGCGGCTGGTGCAGATGGCCCATGGCGGCCTGGGATTCAAGGCAACATGGACACCGGCCGAGCTGTTCTCCCTGGCCATCCGCAATGGGCGCCGTGCCACCGGGGCGCCCGGGAGCGGGGAGCTCGTCGCCGGCAACCCGGCCGACTATGTCGTGATCGACCTCGATCGGCTCGATCGCGACCGGATCATGCCTGTCGATCCCATGACGCTGCTGTTTGCGCGCGGCAACGCTTCGCTGGTCAAGCAGGTCGTCGTTTCAGGCAGGACGATCGTCGGCGACGGGGCGTGTACCGGCGTTGACCTGCCGGCCATCGAGCAGGAATTGCGGGCGATGTACCGCGCCAATGTCGGCAAGCTCGACGGTCTCAAGCGGATGTGGCCGGCCCTGTCGGAACGGGTCGCCGGCTGGTTCGAGCAACAGCTCACCTGCGACTAAGGCGGGAAGCGGCGTCGCCTTGGTCTGGCCGATACAAAACCGCGATAGCTGATCAGCGGAACCTCGTCTGGCGATCGGTGCTGCTCTGGGCTATCACACGCGCGGCTGTGCGCTGGCACGGCCGACACCTATTCAAGGAGCTCCCGATGCGTCTTCCTACCCTTTTTCTGGCCGTCACATGCCTTGCGGGCACAGCTTCGGCTGAAGATCTCACCGGCACGCTCCAGAAAATCAAGGAGACCAAGAAGATCACGCTCGGCTATCAGGAAGCGTCCGTCCCGTTCAGCTATCTCGACGGCAACCAGAAGCCGGCCGGCTTTGCCATGGACATCTGCCTCAAAATCGTCGATGCCGTGAAGAAGCAACTCAATATGCCCGACATCGCCGTCGACACGCTTGCCGTGACCTCGTCGAACCGGATTCCCTTGATGGTCAACGGCACGCTCGATCTGCACTGCTCGGCGACCACGAACAACGCCGACCGCCAGAAGCAGGTCGCCTTCACCAATACGCACTTCCTCAGCGCAACGCGGTTCGCCGCCAAGAAGGCCGCGAAGATCAACACCATCGACGACCTCAGGGGCAAGGCGGTCACGGCCGTGGCCGGCTCGGTCAACCTGACGCAACTCGCCAAGGTCAATACGGACCGCAATCTCGGCATCAACATCATGCCGGCGAAGGACCAGGCCGAGGCTTTCCTGCTCCTGGAAACCGACCGCGCCCAGGCCTACGCGCTCGACGACGTGCAGCTCGCGGTCGCGATCGCGCGCTCCAAGGAGCCGCAAGCCTTCATGATCAGCGAGGAGGCGTTCTCGAAGCCGGAGCCTTACGGCATCATGCTGCGCCGCGAGGATGCCCCGTTCAAGGCGCTCGCCGATCGCGCGACCGCGGAGCTCTATGCGAGCCCGGAGATCGAGGTGCTCTACAAGAAATGGCTGCAATCGCCGACGCCGCCGAACGGCCTCAACTACAACGTCCCGATGTCGGCCGCCCTGCGGAATGCCTTCAAGAAGCCGAGTTCGAGCGCGGATCCGGATGTGTACGTGGCGAATTGAGCCGAGGGCGCAAGGTCGCCATTGACGCGGCCCCACCGCAATGGGCTCGGCCGTCGATCAGTGCCTGAAACTAAGCGGTAGCGTGGCCTCCGCGAGACTGCGCTTCACCCGGGATACGGTTTCGCTGCTTCATTTCGCGATGCAACGCGGCTGCTTGCTGCGTTGCTTTGCAGTGTCACTTTGGTCTTGCGGCTCCTTTGATTGCGTTGTTAGTATTTAATCACTTACAAGTTGTTTTTTCAGGAGACATTTGTGGCTGTTCATTTTGATGTCGTGCGCGACGGCGCACACTTTTCCGCACGTCCGGACAATGGTGAACCCTTTGCGATCGGACAGAAGGTCAGATACCGCAACAAGAAGACCGGCGTTGAGCGATTTGGCCTCTCGAACGACGGCAACTATTTTGGCTCAGCCGAAGCCAAGAAGTGGCTTTACCTCGCGAAGGACTATCATGACGTCTACCCGTTCTGGTCCGATTTCATCGAGCCGACGGCCATCTGCGAGGGGCAGAGCTTTCTGTCTCTGAACACCTATGACCGGGCGCGGTTCACGTTCGGGTTCGGTCAGTTCGCTGCGCACGTGCCGGACGGGGATTTCATTCGCTGGTTCAGGGATATGCTGCAACGCCCCGAGGCGCTGGACTACTTCCCGAACCTCGAAGTGCTGAATGGGCGCATCGTCAAGGTCGAAGAGAACAAGACCCTTCCGATGGAAACGGCAAACTCGACCGAGGCATTGCAACTGTACCTCAATCCAACCCTGGACGAGGTTGAGGATTCAGAGGTGATCGGCGCCGCAAAGTTCATTCATTGGACGACGAGCGTGCCGGGGGCGCGGCTGTTGCAAGTCCAGCACATGGTGACGACGGCGCGCGCACTCGTCCGCGAAGCGGACAAGCGTCTCGGCCTCGATGGTATGACGGCCGATATCTGCTGCGTCGTCATGGACATTCGTCATCAGGGCCGGGCTGCCTTCGCGGACATGCAGAAGGCCCTGCTGGACGGCAAACCGTTCGACGCGTTGCTGGAGGTGGGGAGTGACAACGAGCCGGGGCGTTGCGCGAATTTGAAGACGGCGCTCGCTACGAGGCGCACAAACCTCAAGAAGAAGCGGTGGTCCCGCTCCATGGGCGAATTCGTCTGAGGAGCCGGATCATGACGATTGCGGAATCCCTGGTCGAGATCGCCCGGCGGGAGTGGACGCGTTGGGGCGGCCCCGCCGAGACAATCGACGGACGTCTGATCGGCTTCACGAGCGACCGAATGGAGGCGGATGCGCCATTCTGGACTTATGTCGGTGAATACTGGAAGGCCGTCGGCAGCCATCTGGACGGGAGAGATTCCCCGGCCTGGTCGGCTGCCTTCATTTCCTATTGCTTCCGCGAGGCGGGAGCCGCCAAGAAGTTTCCCTACAACGAGAATCATTCCCTCTATGCTGCGGACATCGACAGCGGTCGTTTCCCCGGCCTCTCGCTGCAGGATCCAGCCTCGACATCACTGGTGACCGGCGATCTCGTCTGGGCAAGCCGCAGCGGAGATGGCTGTCGGGCGCCGCCGCGGAGCTTTGCCGAAGCCAAGAGCGAATTGAAGCGGATTCGCGCTGGGAAAGCGGACAGCTTTTGCAGTCACTGCGACATCGTCGTCGCTGTGCGCACGGGTGAGGCCGACGTGATTGGTGGTAACGTCAAGAACGCTGCGACGCGGACGACCTATCGGCTGGACGTCCACGGGTGCATCAGAGACGGCCGCCGCAACTTTGTTGGGATCATCAAGAACTCGCTCTGATCCTGGCGGGCGAGCCGCACGGCTGCCTCGCCCGCACGGTTCAAGCGTTCGAATATTTCTTCAGCTCGAACCGCGCGATCTGGTTGCGGTGCACTTCATCCGGGCCGTCGGCGAGCCGCAGCAAGCGCGCGGTCGCATAGGCCTGGGTCAGGCCGAAATCGTTCGAGGTGCCGCCGCCGCCATGAGCCTGGATCGCCCAGTCGATGATCTGGCAGGCCATGTTGGGCACGGCAACCTTGATCATCGCGATCTCGGCCTTCGCCACCTTGTTGCCGACCGTGTCCATGGCATAGGCGGCGTTGAGCGTCAGCAGCCGGGCCTGCTCGATCATGATGCGGGCTTCCGCGATGCGCTCCTGGGTCACGGTCTGCTCGGAGACCGGCTTGCCGAAGGCGACGCGGCTGCGCACCCGGCGGCACATCTTTTCCAGCGTGCGTTCGGCGAGGCCGATCAGCCGCATGCAGTGGTGGATACGGCCGGGGCCGAGGCGGCCCTGCGCGATCTCGAAGCCGCGGCCTTCGCCGAGCAGCATGTTCTCCTTCGGGACCCGCACATTGGTGAAGACGACCTCGGAGGCGCGATCAGGCACGCCGTAGAAGCCGAACACGGGCAGGGGACGTTTCACCTCGATGCCCGGCGTGTCCATCGGCACCAGGATCATCGATTGCTGCTTGTGGCGGTCCGGGTTGTCGGGATCGGTTTTGCCCATGAAGATGCAGATCTTGCAGCGCGGATCCGTCGCGTTGGTCGTGTACCATTTGCGCCCGTTGATGACGTAATGGTCGCCGTCGCGCACGATCGAGCTCTCGATGTTGGTCGCGTCGGACGAGGCGACCGCGGGCTCCGTCATTGCAAAGCACGATCGAATCTCGCCGGCGAGCAGCGGCTTCAGCCAGCGCTCCTTGTCCTTCTCGGTGCCATAGCGCTCCAGCACCTCCATGTTGCCGGTGTCGGGCGCCGAGCAGTTGAACACTTCGGGCGCCAGATGCGAGCGGCCCATGACTTCGCAGAGCGGGGCATATTCGAGGTTGGAGAGGCCGGCGCCGTGGCTGGACTCCGGCAGGAACAGATTCCACAGGCCTTCCGCGCGCGCCAGCGGCTTCAGCTCCTCGACGACCGGATAGACCTTCCACGGCCCGAGCTCCTCGGCCTCGCGATAGAAGCGCTCCTCGTTCGGATAGATGTGCCGATCCATGAAGCTCTCCAGCTTGCGCTTGAGCTCGACGACTTTGGGCGACATCGGGTAGAGCATCTCTGGTCTCCTTGAAGGATCGGCGGTTTAGCCGATTTCGAGATAATCGGGCCCCGGCAGAGCTGGAAACGGAGTGGTCGGCAGCGTCTGGTACCAGAACGCGACGGACGCGATGTCGTCCTGCAAGGGAAGGTACCTGGCCTCCTTCACGCCCTGCAGCCAGCCGAGCGCCTGGATCGTCACGCGCAGATCGCTCCGAAAGCGCACGGGATCCGGAATGTGCCAGCGGTAGAGCCCGAAGCGCTGTTGCGACTTGTAGACGCCGTCGGGGCGGATCACCTGCGGCAGGCCGGAGTAGGGTGTGGTGAATTCCTGGTAGCGCGATTGCCCCTGACCGCCATGCGCGACATGAGGATCGAAATTATAGGCGCCGCAGAAATAATCCTCGGTGCCGGTGCCGCAGATGGTGGGGAATTCGCCGTCGCCATCGATGAAGAACTTGATCTCGCCTTCGCCCCACCAGCCATTGTTGTTGACGCCCCAGGCCATGTAGGTGCCGACATAGTGGCCGGCGCCCTTGACGCCATCCAGGATGGTGTAGACGTCCTTGTAGGGCAGCGGATTGGTGCGGCGGAACTGCGCATGGAAATAGGCGCAGTCCTCGGGCACGTCGGTCAGCGTGTAGTTGATCTGGTAGTAGACGGTGAGCTGCTCTTCGCTGCGGTTCTCCAGCGTGAAGCGCGCGCGCTTGCGAAACGGCATCTCCCAGTAGCAGTTGAAGGCGCGGCCGGGATTGACGCAGACCGCGAGCGAGGACACCTGCGCGAACTCTTCCCAGCCGCAGGCGAAGAAATCGCCGGCCGGGCACTCGACGCTGGGGTGTTCCTGGCCGTCCCAATAGATGCGCAGGATCGAATGGCGCAGGCGCCCGCGCGCCAGCGTCATCCAGATCTGCTGGATCGCGCCCTGTCCGGCGATGTCGGCGAGCGTGAAGGTCGCGCCAGGTTCGACGACGACGTAAGGAGAGACCTTCCAGCCCTGGCCGAGATCGCGGGCCTGGCGCGCCGCGGGGCCGTCGACGGACATGCCGCCCTTGCCCTTCTCGCCGGTGAAGTTCTCGGGGCTGATCGAGCGTGTCTGCGCATCCGACAGGCGCGACAGATTGCCGAGATGCAGACCCAATCCGGAAAACGCCATGGTGTCCTCGATCCAAGGTGAGCGAGGCCTCGCTATATCGCTCCTCGATCTACCAAAAGATGAAGACCGCGCGCGGAATTGTCCGCACGCGATCGAACGCCGTCACGCGAGGCGATACTCCCTGAACTTGTCGCGCAGTGCCGACTTCAGCACCTTGCCGGTTCCGGTCATCGGGAATTCGTCGAGGAATTCGACGGCGTCCGGCATCCACCAGCTCGCGATCTTCGGGCGCATGTGCTCGAGCAGCGTCTTGCCGTCGACGGTCGCACCCTTCTTGCGGACGACGAGGAGCAGGGGGCGCTCCTGCCATTTCTCATGGTGAATGGCCACCACCGCGGCCTGAAGCACATCGGGATGCGACAGCGCGACGTCCTCGAGCTGGATCGATGAGATCCATTCACCGCCGGACTTGATCACGTCCTTGGAGCGGTCGGTCAGCGTGACGTGGCCTTGTGGGTCGATCACGGCCATGTCGCCGGTAATCAGCCAGCCGTCCCGGTCGAGGCCTTCGTCCAGCTTCATGTAGCCGGACGCGACCCAGGGGCCGCGCGCGCGCAAATGGCCGACGGTCTTGCCGTCGCGCGGCAGCTCATTGCCGGCATCGTCGACGATGCGCAGGGCCGTGCCGAAGCAGGCGCGGCCCGACACCTGGCGCCGGTCGAATTTCTCCTTGTCGCTGAGATGCTCCGAGCCCGGCCGCAGGCCCGGCATCGAGCAGCCCAGCGCCTCGGTCATGCCCCAGGCCTGGATGTAATCGATGTTGTAGTCGCGCTTGAGCTTCTCGACCATCGCGCGCGGCGGCGCCGAGCCCGACGACAATGTTGCGCGCAGCGTTGAGAACTTGTTGCCGGTGCGGCCCAGCCAGTCGAGCAGGATCAGCCAGAAGCTCGGCACGCCCGCGGACAGCGTCACCTTCTCGCCCTCGAGCAGTTCATAGAGCTTGTCGGGCTCGTAATTGCGGCCGGGCAGCACCAGCTTGGAGCCGGTATAGGGCGCGGTGAACGGCATGTTCCAGCCGTTGCCGTGAAACAGTGGCGCCATCGGCATCATTACCTCGCGTACGCCTTCGACATGGCCCGGCAGGAAGTCGAAATTGCAGCAGGTCATGGTCTGCAGGATCGCGGCGCGGTGCGAGTAGATCACGCCCTTCGGATTGCCGGTCGTGCCCGAGGTGTAGCAGATGGTGGACGCGGATTTTTCGTCGAACTCCGGCCAGGCGAAGCCGGCGTCGTTCTCTCGTCCCAGCAATTCCTCGTAGCAATGGACATTGGCGAGCTTGGTCTCCGGCATCCGCTCGCGCGAGGACATCACGACGTAGGCCTCGATCGTCTTCAGCTGCGGCGCGATCGCCTCGACGATCGGCAGCGTCGCGCGGTCGATGAACAGCAGGCGGTCCTCGGCGTGGTTGATGATGTAGACCAGCTGTTCGGGAAACAGCCGCGGGTTGACGGTGTGCAGCACGTAGCCCATGCCGGGCGCGGCGTAGAACATCTCGAAATGACGGTGGGTGTTCCAGGCCAGCGTGCCAACGCGGTCGCCTTGCTTCATGCCGAGCCGCTTCAGCGCCAGCGCCATGCGCTTGATGCGCGGATGCGCCTCGGCATAGGTGGTGCGATGGATGTCGCCCTCGATCTCGCGCGCGACGATCTCGGCTTCGCCGTGATAGTCCGCGGCGTACTGGATGAGGCCGCTGATCAGGAGCGGCATATCCATCATCAATCCCTGCATGGTTTCCTCCGGATTGCCATGTCGTTGCATGGCGCATGTGATTTGCGCGCGAGGTTAGCGGAACGTCGCGCGGCGTTCACGCAAAAAGCATGGGACGCGATTGCATGCGTCACTTTTTCGGGGCTAACTGATCCGAGCTGCCGGCGAAGCAGCGTTCGCCGTGGAGGAAATGGATGTCAGCGGAAAGACACAAGACCGGTGCAGCCGGCGGACCTACGGTGGACATTGCGGCTCTCCGTGCGCGTTATCGCGACGAGCGCGACCGCCGTTTGCGTGCCGAGGGCAAGGCTCAGTATGTCGAGGTCACAGGCGGCCTCAGTCGCTACCTCGACGACCCCTGGGCCGATCCCGGATTTGTGCGCGCCCCGTTCAGCGAAGAGACCGAAGTGCTCGTCGTCGGCGGCGGCTTCGGCGGTCTGTTATGTGGCGCGCGCTTGCGCGAGGCCGGCATCGACGATTTCCGCATCGTGGAAAAGGCTGCCGATTTCGGCGGCACTTGGTACTGGAATCGCTATCCCGGCGCCGCCTGCGATACCGAGAGTTACATCTATCTGCCGCTGCTGGAGGAGACCGGCTATATGCCGGTGCGCAAATACGCCCGGGCGCCTGAGATCTACGAGCACTCCCGCCGCATCGGCCATCATTTCAAGCTCTACGAGCGCGCGCTGTTTCAGACCGTCATCTCGCGGATGGCATGGCAGGAGGACGAGGCGCGCTGGCTGGTCGAGACCGATCGGGGCGACCGGATCCGCGCACGCTTCGTCATTCTCGCCGGAGGTCCGCTGAGCCGGCCGAAGCTGCCGGGCATTCCCGGCATCGAAACGTTCAAGGGCCACAGCTTTCATACCAGCCGTTGGGACTACGGCTACACCGGCGGCAATGCGGATGGCGGCCTGACCGGACTTGCCGACAAGCGCGTCGGCATCATCGGCACCGGCGCCACCGCCGTGCAGTGCGTGCCGCATCTTGGCCGCTCCGCGAAGGAGCTCTACGTCTTCCAGCGCACGCCCTCGGCGATCGGCGTGCGCGACGACCGCCCCACGGACCAGGCGTGGGCGCAAAGCCTCGAGCCCGGCTGGCAGCGCGAGCGCATGGACAATTTCACCGCCGTGATCTCAGGCGAGCCGTTCGAGAAGGATCTGGTGCAGGACGGCTGGACCGGCCTGCTCGGCGAGATCCTGCTGGCGCCGCGCCGCCAGGAACAGCCGGTCACCTCGATGGAGGAGGCGCTGAAGGTCATCGAGCAGGCCGACTATCGCAAGATGGAGGAGATCCGTGCCCGCGTCGATGCGGTCGTCAGAGACAAGGCGACTGCGGACGCGCTCAAGCCCTGGTACAAGGCGTTCTGCAAACGGCCGTGCTTTCACGACGAATATCTCGACACCTTCAATCGTCCGAACGTTCATCTCGTGGACACCAAAGGGCAGGGCGTCGAACGCATCACGGAGAACGCCGTCGTCGTGGAGGGCAAGGCCTATGAGCTCGACTGCCTGATCTACGCCAGCGGCTTCGAGGTCGGCACGGACTACGCCCGCCGCATGGGCTTCGAGGTTTACGGCCGCGACGGCATGAGCCTGTCCGAGCGCTGGCGGGGCGGAGTCAAGACCATGCACGGCTTCTACAGTCGCGGCTTTCCGAACTGCTTCCTGATCGTCACGGTGCAGGCCGGCCAGAGCGCCAACTTCCCGCACATCATCGACGAGCAATCGCAGCACATCGCCTACGTCATCGATCAGGCGCGCAAGCGTGGCGCCCGGACGCTGGAGCCGACGCTTGCCGCCGAGAACGCCTGGGTCGAAGAGGTCGTCAAGGCCGCGATCGGCCGCCAGACCTATCTCGCCGAATGCACGCCCGGCTACTACAACAACGAGGGCGTGTTCGATCCGGTCGCGGCCAGAAACAGCCAATATTGGCGCGGGCCAATGGCGTTCCTGCGGCTGCTCGACAAATGGCGGAAGGAAGGCAATCTGGAAGGCCTCGAACTGACCGTGGGGGACGGCTCCCCAGTTCCGGCTCGAACGGCATGATCCCGGCCCCAACAGGTGCGACGCGGCTTTACGTCATCGTTGGTGATCCCATCGCCCAGGTGCGCTCGCCCGCCGGCGTCAGTGCCGCCTTTGCCGCGCGGGGGCACGATGGCATTCTCATGCCCGTTCAGGTCGCGCCGGCGGATTTGTCCGATTTCCTATCGGTCGCGACGCGGCTGAAGAATCTCGACGGCATCGTCGTGACCATTCCGCATAAGTTCGCCTGCTACCGGGCCTGCACGAGCGCGACCGATCGCGCCCATTTCCTCGGTGTCGTGAACCTGATGCGGCGGCGCGCCGATGGCTCGTGGCATGGCGACATGGTGGATGGTCTCGGCTTCGTCGGTGCGGCACGGACGAAGGGGATCGCTCCCGCAGGCATGCAGGCGCTTCTTGTCGGCGCAGGCGGTGCGGGGTCGGCGATTGCACTCGAGCTGGTCGAGGCCGGCGTCAGCGAGCTTGCCATTCATGATGGCCTGGCCGAGCGCCGCGACGCGCTGATCTGTCGCCTCAACGGTCTCGGCAAGGCGGCCGTGCGGGCCGGCACCATGGATCCTTCCGGCTTCGATTTTGTCGCCAATGCGACGCCCGCGGGGATGAAAGAAGGCGATCCGCTGCCGGTCGATGTCGCGCGGCTCGCGCCGTCCGCCTATTGCGGCTGCGTCATTACCAGGCCCGAGGTCTCGCCCTTCATCGCGGCGGCCCGCAGCATCGGCTGTGTCACGGGCACCGGCACGGACATGTATCGGCAGCACCAGAGCATCATGGTGGATTTCCTGCTGGAAGCGGATGAGGCGTGACTGCTGGTGTCAAGGGCTTTGACTGGATTGATTGTAGCCGCCGGGACTTGAGCGATTGCAGTTGACGTAGGATCATGCGCTCGCGCGAGCCGGTCGCGCGCCAGCAGAAGGAACGCGCAATGATCAACGGCAGGACAGTCGCAACGGCGGTGATTGGCGCGACCGCGCTGCTGCTCTCTCTGCCCATGGCCGAGGCCGCCACCTGCGGCAACGGGCCCGGCGGCTTCGAGGCCTGGAAGCGCGAGTTCAGTGCGGAGGCGCAGGGCAAGGGCATCGGCCAGACCGCGCTCTCGGCCCTCATGCAGACCAATTATGCTAGTGCCACCATCGCCGCCGATCGCGGCCAGCGCAGTTTTTCGCTGACGCTCGACCAGTTCCTCGCCAAGCGCGGTGCCACCACCATCGTCGCCAAGGGGCGGCAGCTCAAGCAGTCGCAAGGGGCCTTGTTCGCCTCGATCCAGCAGCGCTATGGCGTCCCGCCCGGACCCTTGATCGCGATCTGGGGCATGGAGACCGGATTCGGCAGCCAGCGCGGTAATCAGAACATGCTGTCGTCGATCGCAACCCTTGCCTATGACTGCCGCCGTCCCGAATTCTTCACCGACCAGCTCTACGCCGCCCTGAAGCTGATCGACCGCGGCACGCTGTCGGGGGCGACCCGCGGCTCCATGCACGGGGAGGTCGGCCAGACCCAGTTCATGCCCAAGAACATCCTTGCCTATGGCACCGGCAATCTCGAAGTCGCCGCCAATGCCCTGAACTCGACGGCGAATTTCCTCAAGGCCCATGGCTGGCGCGCGGGAGCCGGATACCAGCCGGGCGAGCCGAATTTCGCCGCCATCGAGGCCTGGAATGCTGCGGGCGTCTATCAGAAGGCAATCGCGCTGATGGGCCGGCAGATCGATGAGGGCGGAGGGGCGGCCGTCTCGCGCTGATCAGTTCAGCAAGGCGTGATGCGCCGGCGCGAGAAAGTTGTTGCCATTGGGAACCGACGGCACGAGGTTTGCTTTGATCAGATTCAGGGCTGGGCATGAGGAGACTCAACATGGCAACCCAGATCGTGATGGACCAGACTGGCGATACGCGCCACGAGTTTGATCCTGGCAATGCCGAGGCGCTGGCGCGAGCCGAACGGCGCTTTCGGGAGCTGACCGGCGCGGGCTTCACCGCCGCCCTTCGAAACGGACCCGGCGAGATCACCCGCATCAGATCGTTCGACCCGACCGCGCAGGAAACGCTGTTCTACCCGCGCCTGGTCGGCGGCTGATCTGAGCTGCTCATGATCGCGGCAGTTTGGCTCCGCGCGCCGGCGCGTGCGCGTCTGCATGCGCTGCGTGAACTCTATCGGCGGTTCTTCGGCGAGAACACGCCTGATGCCCGTGGCCGCCGGCTTCTGGCCGAATGGCTATCGCCGGCGCAGCGCGCCCAATTCGAGCAATACCGCTATTTCGACGTCGTCGGGTGTGACACCGGCAAGACCTACCGCATCCACTACGGTACGGCCGCCAATGTCCACGAGATCGACGAGGCCGGCATTGCGACGATGGGGTGGTGCTTCGTCCCGTCGGGTTTTCTGGTTCCGGGCGACGTGATGCTGGCGCAGAAGATCGCGCTCGAGACGGACGAGAAGGGGGCATTGGCGCTTGCCAACCGGTTTCCACCGGCAACGCATTCGGAGCATTTCTACCGGCGGCCGTTCTAGCTGCCCCCAGCGACGATACCCTCAATAGTGCGTGGTGCGGTAGGCATCCAGCGCATGCGCCGCGAAAACGCCGACGCTGCAGAGGGCGAGCAGGGCGGAGATCAGCTCGATCATAGCTCGTCCTCCTGTGGCGGTTGGGCGACGAGGTTTTGACAGCAGGAATATTCGTAGATCAGGTCGAGGAGGAATTGCATGGTAGCCGTCCCTGTATTTATTTTGACAACCACTTAGACGGCCATCTGTTTCAGGCGTGTTTCGTCGCATCAGGAAAGGGGTTTCGCATGGAACCCCGGGCTGGCTTGTGCGCTGCAGAGCCGCTACATCCCGCTTTTGGTTAACGTCTTCGGCCGCGCCGTGCGGCGAGGTGATCCATCACATTGCGAGGCAAAATCATGGCGCGGGTCGAGTGGTTCGACGATCTCAGCATCGGAATGCGGTTCAAATCGCCCGAAATGGTGGTGACCGAAGCCGACATCAAGCGCTTCGCAGCCGAGTTCGATCCGCAGCCGATGCATCTCGACCATGAGGCGGCCAAGGCGACCTTGTTCAAGGGGCTCGCAGCCTCGGGATGGCACACCGCCGCGATCGCCATGAACCTTGCGATCCAGACCCGCCCCTTCGGACCGCATCCGCTGATCGGTGCGGGCGTCGACGGGCTGCGCTGGATGATGCCGGTGCGGCCCAATGACCGCCTGCATCTGGTCGGGGAGGTCATGAGCCTGACGCCCTCCAAGTCGAAGCCGCAGGGCATCGCGCTGGTGAAGTGGACCATGGTCAACCAGGACGGCGAGGAGGTCTACACCTTCACCCCGATCGCGATCGTGCCGCGCCGAGGTTAGGCGCGTCGTTCGCCTGCCGGGTCCGAGGCCCTTGCGGCTGTCCCGAAGAGGTGGTCATCTCTGTGCGGGGAACGTGCTGGAGGCCGACATGAAGCGATTCCTTCTCGCCGTTTGGCTGGCTGCGGGTGCCATGGGCACCGGGCCGGCGCTTGCGCAACAATCCAAGGTCGGCGACTGGACCATCGAAAAGCGGACGCAGGATACGCATTGCAATGCGAGCCGCGGCTACAAGGACAAGGACGACGAGAACCGCGACTACGTCATCGTCATCACCTATTCCGAGAAGGCGATCGTCATCGTGATGATCTACGACGGCTGGGAATGGGAGAAGGTCGGCGAGATCCTCCGGGCCGATGTCGGCACCGATGATGCGGACATCATGAAGAAGGCGAAGTGGGAGGTCATGGACAAGACCACCGTGCGCGGGATCTTCGAGTACGACCAGTCGCTGATGGACCGCCTGTCGAAGGCAAAGCGCCTCACGCTCGATTTCGAGGACGATGACGACGATAGTATCGAGATGCAGATCCCGCGCGCCGGCGAAGCGCTGGCGGCGTTGAAGTTCTGCGAAGAGAACCGGAAATAAGTTGCCGACGCCGCCCGTGAAGGCGACAAGACGGCGGCCATGAAGTCGATCGCAGCGAGCAGGCGCGTGACTCTTCGCACACAGTCGGCGCGCTGTTCGCATTTATCCTAGTCTTTGGCGAAACCGTCCAAGCCGCCTCCTGCGGTTGACGTTACGCAAGGACGATGTTCGATATTCCAGCATCTGGCTGCAACTTTTTTTCATTGTCGAAGGCGGCGATTGACCGGCCCGCCTTCTCCGCCGGTTCCCCGACTGCGGGCCCTTCGTCTCGCGCGAGCCACACGCAGATGGCGTCGTCCGCCCGATGACGACCCAGCAGGCAGATCGGTTCTCGTCCCTCATCGGCGAGATTTACGATGCGGCGATCGACCCCGCGTTGCGCAGCGGCGCGCTGGAGCAGGTTGCGCATTTCGTCGGCGGTTGTGCCGCGATGATCGTCTCCAGGGATTCGGCGCGGCTCTCGATCGAGATTCATCAGCATTTCGGAGCCGATGCCCGCTTCCGTCAGCTCTATCGCGACCGCTATGTGGAATTCGATCCGCTGCTCGATCGTCATCTCAATCTCGCGCCCGAGCAGACGATCGGCGTGACCGACATCATGCCTCATGCGGATTTTCTGGAGACGACCTTCTATCGCGAATGGATGGAACCGCAGGGGGCGATAGACCTCGCGACCGTCGCGCTGGAGAAGACAGCCGCCCGCACCACGGTCCTGCAGGTGCTGCGCCATCGTTCACGTGGAACCGTCGACGACGCGATGCGGGAGCGCATGCGGCTGCTGGCTCCGCACATCCAGCGATCGCAGATCATGGGCCGGCAGATTCGGGCTCGTTCCCATACGGTAGACGATCTCGCCGACGTTCTCGATGGATTGAACACGGCGATCTGCCTGCTCGACGCAGACGGCCGGGTCGTCCATGCCAACGCGGCGTGCCGCCAGCTGTTCGCCGATGCCAATCTGCTCGCGATGGTCGGCGACCGGATCGTGGCTCGCAACACCCAGACCGACAAAATATTCCGCAGCCTGTGCGAAATCGATGGAGGCGCACGACGTCAGATCGAGCTTGCGACGGCGGCTGATGGACAGCATTATCTGCTTCATGCCTTTCCGCTGAAGCGGGATCGCAGTCTGCCACGGGATATCGCAGCCACGATGCTCTTCGTTCAAAGAGCTTCCATGCTGCCGTTGCTCGCAGCCGACGCGATCGCAGCGGCCTTCAGGCTGACGCCGTCCGAATTGCGCGTGCTGATGGCGATCATCGAGATCGGGGGAGTTCCCGATATCGCAGCAAAGCTAGGCATCGCCGAAACCACCGTGAAAACGCATCTCGGTCGCTTGTTCGAGAAGACGGGCGCCGGCAGGCAGGCCGATCTGGTGAAGATCGCCGCCGGCTTTGCCGTGCCCTTCGCGCGGCGGACGAGCGGTGATGACAGGGCCACGTAGTACGTCTTGTCCTGCCTCGCTGTTACGCACTGCGCTCTCAATCCATTGTGATGTGTCCGACTCCTAGGTCCTCCGAACGCAGGACGCGAGCCATTTGAGACTTTCGTATATCGCGTTCCGGAAATAATGAGCAGCGTACGCCGCACGAACATGCCGCGACGGCATCGAACGCGTATGAGGAAACGACAACGTACGGCCGGCCTGCTCGTCGGTTGGAGAGATTGCAGTGAGCAGCATGGTTGATTTTTCCGTTCTCAGTGTTTCAACGAATGAAATTCCAGAAGGCGAGCGCATCCCGATGCTTCGCGATTTCTATCGTCGCGGGGTGCTGAAGGCAGAAGTCGAGGCAAGGGAAGGAAAGCCGGCTGCGGCGAGCTTCACGTCTCATGTCCTGCCGGAAGCCCAGCTGTTGATCGGAGGGCTGTGCGGAGCGCGGGTCATTCGCACCAAGCAGCTGGTGGCCGATGGCGATGACAGTCTCGCTCTGATCGTGAACAGGTCCGGCGTTCTCGGGATATCCGAGCGGGGACACGATCTGAGGCTCCATGCAGGCGAGGCGGTGCTGACGAGCGCGGAGGACGTCACGACGTTCGAGCGATTGCTGCTGGGCAGCTGCTTCTCGCTACGCGTACCGAGACGGGTGCTGGCGCCGATGATCGTGGACGTCGATGATGCCGTGATGCGCGTCATGCCGGAAAGTTCCACCGGGCTCAGGCTGCTGGTCGACTACGCGGTGACGCTGGTGCGGGAGAAGGCGTTTGCGACGCCTGAGCTCCGGCAGCTCGGGGTCGGGCATCTGCACGATCTGCTGGCGCTCGTCCTTGGTGCGACCGGCGAGGTGCGGGAGTTGGCCGGACGGCGCGGCGTCAAGGCGGCTCGGCTCCAGAAAGCGAAAGTCTCGATTGCCAACAATTGCTGGCGGCAGGATCTGTCGGTGGCCTCGGTTGCCCAGGAGCTCGGCGTGACGCCGCGATATCTCCAGCGCCTGTTCGAGGCCGACGGAAAGACCTTCTCGTCCTTCCTGATCGAGCAGCGCGTCAAGCGCGCGCATCGCATGCTGAGGGAGCCCGGATACGCCGAACGAACGGTGAGCTCGATCGCCTACGACGTCGGCTTCGGCGATCTCTCGTATTTCAATCGTTGCTTCCGGCGAACCTATAACGCGACGCCGAGCGACATCAGGAGCGGCGAGGTGGCGTGACCACGCGCGACTGAATTCCAGCCATCTGCCGATTTCGATCAGCAGACGGGGATCCGACGTGATCCCTGATTGCGAAACCATGACCCAAGCATTGCGTGCGGCATCCGTAGCCGGAGTATTGAATGCGTCGTTTCTTTTTCGACCTCCTGGTCGGCAATATCGTGAAGATCGATCCCGGCGGCATGGTGTTCGAGCAGACCAGCGCGACCTTCGTCGTCGCCGACGAGATGGCAAGGCACCTGTTCGTATGGCGCGACGATCTGCGTGATCGCGACGCCTTTATCCGCGTCAGGGACGCTGGCGGGAACGAGATCTACCGCGCGCCGGTCTGGGCGGAGAATTCAGAGAAGGTCGGCTGGGACCGGGCGTAGCTCCTTTGGGGAAGGTGTCGCAACTGCGCACCAGTGCTGCACGAAGCCGCTTCGGTTCGTTGTGAGACAAAATCCGGTCGCATCAGTCCAAGTCGGCGGCGGTGCTCGTCTGTAGCCTGACGCTCTGCGAATCCAAATTCGCGCGAACCGCCGTTCTTCGATCGGAGGAGGTGGACGAGGCATAGCTTTGACGAGGGACTGGGAATGATCGGGTTGGGCGTGGACGGCGTGGCCCATTGGCGTTCGTTGTGGCGATCGCTACGGCTCTTGGTGCCAGCCGCGGTGGTCGTCCCGGTGTTGACGAGCGAACCCGTCATGGCCGCCTGTACCCCGACGGCGCCAGTCAGCAATGCGACGGTGGTGTGTGCCAGTGACACGGACACCCAGCAGGGCAGCGGTATCGGCTACGGTACGAGCGACGATGACAATAACTCCTATGACATCCGCGCGGGTGTGACCGTCCGCGGAGACGACTTTGGCTTCAAGGTTGGCTTCAACAGCGTTTTCACCAACGCAGGCACGATTAGCGGAACGAATGCGGCGGGTATTACCGGCGGCGACATGACAATCACCAACCTGGAAGGGGCGACGATTACGGGCTTCAACGCCATTACGCCGACGTCAATCGTTCTCAGCAATGCCGGCACGGTCAGAGGCGAGGACAGGGCAATCGACACCAGCGGCAATGCAACCATCACCAACCTCGGGACAGGCCTGATCACGCAGACCCGAATAACGGGCGCCGCGATTTTCTCCGACCGTCTGGCGACGGTGAACAATTCCGGCACGATTGCCGGCCAGGAGGCCGGGATAAGGGCCAGAGATATCAATCTGACGAACCTCGCCGGTGGTGCCGTGACCGCCCACGACAATGCGGTGTTCGCCGGTACGTCTGCCGTCATCGACAATGCCGGGACGATCAGCGCCGACGGCAGTACGGGCGTGGCCATCATTGCGGACACTGGAGATGCAACCGTCCGCAACAGTGGTACGATCGGCGGGACCCAGTCCAGCATCAATGCCAGGAACGGTGCGGCGAACGTCCTGAATAGCGGCACGATCACCAGCGGCTCGACCGTCATCTTCGCCACGACGGTCAACGTGACCAATACCGGACAGATCGTAACGACGCTCGGCTTCGGCATGAGCGGCATCACGGTGAACCTCGACAATTCCGGAGCCGTCACAGCGGATCGCGGCATCAACGCGATCTTCGGCAACGTCAACAATTCCGGGTCGATCGTCGGCCGGAGTGCCGCCGTCAACGCCAACATCGCCAATGTGACGAATACAGGTCTGCTTCAGGGCTCGACCATCAATGGCACCGGCATCTTGACGACCCGGGCGACTGTCAACAATTCCGGAACGATTATCGGCAGGATCGGCATCGAGTCGAGCGATGGATCAAACATCACGAACTCCGGCACGATCACCGGGGCCGGCGGGGTCGCGATCAAGCTTTCCACCAGGGCGGACACGCTGACGCTGCTGCCGGGCTCGAAGATCAATGGCGTGGTCGATTTCGGCTTCGGCAATGACGTCGTCAACGTCAATTTCGTTCCGCTGAGCAGCCGGGTGTCGTCGCTGACGAGCATTCAGCTTCCGACCTTCGTCAACTTCAATGGCATCATCAACACCAACGTCGGAGGCGGGGGCTTCGCTGGCCCGAAGGTCTTTGCCGGCGCCACGCTGGCAACCCTCGACCCCACCGCGCTGGCGCAGACCGACCGCACGTTGATGGATTTCACCGGCGGCGTCTCCTCGCTGGTGCAGGGCCGCCTGAGCGGCGGCGCAGGCCCCGCCGGCAGCAACATGATGGCGATGGCCTACGCGCCTGAGACGGCGCAGGCCGGTCCCTTCACCAAGGCACCGCGCAGCGTCTGGACCGATCCGGCGCCGATCACGGTCTGGGCCAACAGCTTTGGCGGCCAGCGCATCCAGGACGAGACGACCTCCACGCTTCGGGCGACCTCGACGGCCTGGGGCGGGGCGATCGGCGTCGACCGCAAGGTGCGGCCGGACTGGCTGGTCGGCGCCTTCCTCGGCGGCGGGCAGGGCGGCCTCTCGGTCGACCTCAATTCACAGTCGGTCGATACCAATTACGTGTTCGCCGGCGCCTACAGCCGCTTCGAATGGGCCTCGCAGTTCTTCGATGTCACGATCCAGGGCGGCAACGCCGACAACAGGTCGCGCCGCCTGGTGCTGAACAATGCCGCGGCCGGTGGCATGGAGACCGCGACCGCAAGCTACAGCGGCTGGTACCTCAGCCCGGAAGTGGCCTATGGCTCCAGGCTCAACATCGGCAATGGCTATGTGCTGACGCCGACGGCGCGGCTGCGCTATGTCGCCGGCCGCTTCGACGGCTACAGCGAGAGCGGCTCGGCGCAGGGACTGTCGGTCGGCGGCCGCACGCTGCAGGATTTCGAGGAGCGAGGCGAAGTCGACCTGTCTCGCGTCACGAGCCTCGCCGGCGGCGAGCTCAAGGCCAACATCCATGGCGGCGTGATTGCGCTGCAGCGCGCCGGCGACACCACCATCAACACGGTGCTGCTTGGCCAGAACCTGTCCTTCGTGACGCCGGGCAGCCGCAGCACCGTCGGTGCCGTGGCCGGCCTCGGCTTCGACTATCGCACCGGGCCCAACGTGTCCGTGTTCGGTGCGGTCGAGGGCGCGATGATGTCCGACCAGAGCCGCACCGGCTCTGCCAAGGGCGGGGTCCGCGTCGCGTTCTGAGCCGGCATCAGCCCTGGCGGCTCGAACACGGCGCGCGCCGGCCGGGTCCATCCGCCCGGCCGGCGCCTCCTCCGATCGGAGGATGTCGCATGCTGCGGCTGTGCTAGTCTGGCTCGCATTGATCATTCAGTGCCATTTCGAGTCATGCCTGGACCACAGAATCTGCCCGACCTCGTCGAGTCCATCTATGATGCCGGGATCGATCCGTGGCGCTGGAATGATGCTGTCGCCGGTATTCGCGATTTCGTCGGCGGCAAGGCTTGCGGCGTGTTCTCGAAGGATTCGATCAGCAAATCCGGCGTGACCCATTATTATTGCGGGGCGGACCCGCATTTCATCCAGCTCTATGCCGACACGCATTCGAAGTTCGATCCGCTCACGGTTCTGCCGCCACACGGAAAGGTTGTGACCGTTCCCGAACTCGTCGAATTCGAAGAATATCGCAAGGGGCGCTTCTACCAGGAATGGATGCAGCCGCAGGGCTGCAGCGATGCGGCCAACGTCGTGCTCGAGATGTCGAATCCAAGCTGTCCGGTGATGATGACCGTGCTGTCGGGCCGCCGCATGGTTGATCCCGGCATGAAGCATCGGCTCTCGCTCCTCGTCCCGCACGCCAGCCGCGCGCTGCTGATCAACCGCGCCATGACTGCTCAATTGACGCTGGAGACCGCACTGGCCGATGTGCTCGACAATTTGACGGCCGGAATCTTCCTGCTCGATGCCTTTTGCCGGCTGGTCCATGCGAATTCGGCCGGTCGTGTCCTGCTCGCGGCGGATGACGTGGTCCGGACCGTCGCCGGTCAGTTCGTGACCAGCAGCGCAGACGCCAATCGGACGTTACGCGACGCGTTTGCCGGCCGCGACGGTGCGCCGCCCGGTGCAAGCAGCGATGCCATGCCGCTGCTGGCGCGTACGGGGGAGCGCTACGTCGCGCATATGCTGCCGCTATCGTCCGTGCTGCGCAACGCCGGCGAGCGCGTCGTCGATGCCGCCGGCGCGCTGCTTGTGCGCAAGGTATCGCTCGGCGGACAATCATATGGCGAATTGATCGCGCGGACCTTCGAGCTGACGCCGGCGGAGCTCCGCGTGCTGCTGTCGATCGTCGAGGTCGGCGGCATTCCGGAGACGGCAGCAGCGCTGGGCGTCGCGGAAACTACGGCGAAGACGCATCTGCATCGCGTCTTCGCCAAGACCGGCGTTTCCCGCCAAGTCGATCTCGTCAAGCTCGCGGCGGGATTTGCCAATCCGTTCGTCAATTGATCGGTCAATCGGTGCTGGATTTGAACCTTTTGTCGCCGTGACAGACTCATTTTAGCCGCCGGGCGAAGAACATTTCCGCAGCTTGCGCGTCTGACCATGGCTCTTCGGATGTCCCGAGTTCCCAAGCATTCCGAGCTGATCGAGAGCATCTACGATGCAGGGCTCCACCCTGAGTTGTGGAGCGATGTCGTGGTCATGCTCAATTCGTTCATCGGCAGCCAGGCCTGTGGCCTGATCTCGAAGGATACGGTCAGCAAGTCGGGCGCAACCCACTATTACTGCGGGGTCGATCCGCACTACATCCAGCTCTATTCCGAGACTTACTCGCGCTACGATCCGCTCGCCCGGCTTCCGCGGTACGGCGAGGTGCGCAACATTCCGGACCTCGTGAATTTCGACGAGTACCGCCGCGGCCGCTTTTACCAGGAATGGCTCCGTCCTCAGGGCTGCGTCGACGTTGCCAACGTCGTGCTGGAGCAGTCGAAGTCGCCGTGCCCGATGTTGATGACCGTCATCCCGGGCAGGGAGATGCTCGACCGCGAGCAACGCGCGCGCATGCAATCCCTCGTTCCGCACGCGAGCCGGGCGCTGCTGATCAACCGCGCGATCGAGCGGAAGCAGCAGCGCGCGACCGCGCTGGCCGACGTCGTGGATCAGCTGAATGCCGGCGTCATCCTGCTCGATTCGACCTGCCGCATCGTTCACAGCAATCCGGCCGCGGAGACGATCCTCGCGGCTGACGACGTCCTGCGTTCCATGGCTGGCCGGCTCGTGACGAGATCCTCGGAGGCGAATCTCGCCTTGCGCAACATCTTCCGTGATCCGGCAGAGGTGGCCGTGGCGGCGGCGATGGGGCGGAAGATTCCGCTGACGGCGCATGACGGATCGCACTACGTCGCCCACGTGATTGCATTGCCGTCGCTGCTGCGCGACGGCGCGACGGAGCGCACATCGGCGGTCGGTGCCTTGCTCGTCTGGAAGGCGGAACTCGACAGTCGCTCATGCGCCGGCCTGATCGACCGCGCGTTCGAGCTGACGCCGGCGGAATTGCGGGTCCTGCAGTCGATCGTCGAGGTCGGCGGCGTGCCGGAGACCGCGGCGGCATTGGGGATCGCGGAGACGACGGTGAAGACGCATCTGCATCGCGTCTTCGCCAAGACCGGCGTTTCCCGTCAGGCCGATCTGGTCAAGCTCGCCGCGGGATTTTCCAATCCGCTGCTGCATTGATGCGCATCGAGGGCGAGCCGCATCGCCGCAGCGCGCGATAGGTTCAAGCCGAACACATCATGATGAAGTGACCGCGCGTCATTCGATCGAATGACGCGTTTTTTTGCGTTCTGATCTAGTGACCAGTCACACGATTTCTTGTTCGACCGATCAGTTCCTCTGTGAAGCAACTCACAGCGGGTTGGAGTGAAGCCCACCAATCTCTCGCACGGGTTGAGAGGAGGTCGTCATGCGAAGGACGTCATTTGTCATGGTCGACAAGTTCCGCGACATCGTCGCTCGCGTCGGCGCCGTGTTTCACGAGCAGCGCAGAATCGAGGCGCAGCGCGCATTGCGGCGCTATCACCATTTGCTGGCCCGGCCGGACGAAACATTGCCTTTGAACGAGATCGTCTCGGTCAGCAGGGAAGAGGATATTTCGAGAAATGCCCACGGATCTGATGTGCGCGAAACAGCCGCCGGCCACCCGGCCTTCGAACGCGCGTAATTTCAACATCGTTGCAATCGCGCTGACCGCGGCGCTCGTCGCTCTTCAACTGGTCGGCCTGGCAATTCTGGAACGATCCCACGCCCACGCGATGCACGCATCGTTCCCGCACGAGGCAGCGGTCTGCCCCGAGGGCCTTGCTGCCGCCGACGTTCCGCAGATTCCCTACGATTGACCGGAGGACGGTCCGTGCCTGATGTCGCGACTCTGATTCTGCTTAGCGTTGCCGTGTTTGCCGGCGCCTTCGTCTCGGGGCTTTCGGGCTTCGCGTTTTCGGCCGTCGCAGGCGCGATCCTGCTGCGCGTGTTCCAGCCGCTCGAAGCCGTGCCGCTGATGATGGCCTGCAGCATCGGCGTGCAGGCGACCAATCTGTGGGCGCTCCGGCGCAACATCCGCTGGGAAGGCAGCCTGATGCTGATCGTCGGCGGATTGATCGGCGTCCCCATCGCGATCTCGCTGCTGCAGTCGACGGACACGCATCTGCTGCGGCGCGGCTTCGGCATCGTCGTCGCGCTGTATGCCGCCTACATGCTGCTGCGGCCGACACTGGTGACCGCCGGCGAAGCCGTCGGCCGTCACTGGGTCGCGCTGATCGGGTTCGGAGGAGGGCTCGTCGGCGGCTTGACGGCGATGCCGGGCGCCGTTCCGACCATCTGGTGCGACATGCGCGGCATGCCCAAGAGCGAGCAGCGCGGCCTGGTGCAGCCCTTCATCGCGGTGATGCAGCTCTTCGCGATCGTGCTGCTGGTCGGGCATCAGGATCTGTCGTCAAAGGTGTTCGTCGACCTCGCAGTCAGCCTGCCGGCGCTGTTCGCCGGCTCCGCGCTGGGCGTGATCGCCTTTCACCGCGTCAACGAGACGGTCTTTCGCAAGACCGTGCTCGTTCTGTTGCTGGTATCGGGGATTTCCCTGATCTAGAGCATGATCCGGAAAAGCGTGAAGCGCTTTTCCGACAAGATCATGCTCCAACTCTAGTGCCCGGCACTCCGGACCGGAGCCGCGCTGATGTCGCTGCCGTGATGCACCAGCGGCTTGTTGCCGGTGATGGTTCGCAGCAGCACGTAGAACACCGGCGTCAGGAACAGGCCGAACACGGTGACGCCGATCATGCCTGAGAACACGGCGACGCCCATGGCGCGCCGCATCTCCGAGCCGGCTCCGGTCGAAAGCACCAGCGGCAGCACGCCCATGATGAACGCCATCGAGGTCATCAAAATCGGGCGTAGCCGCAGGCGGCTCGCCTCGATCGCGGCCCGGATCGGCGTGCGCCCGGCGAATTCGAGCTCGCGCGCGAACTCGACGATCAGGATCGCGTTCTTTGCCGAGAGTCCGACGAGAACGATCAGGCCGATCTGGGTGAAGACGTTGTTGTCGCCCTTGGATATCCAGACGCCGAACATCGCAGCCAAGAGGCCCATCGGCACGATCATGATGATCGAGAGCGGCAAGGTCAGGCTCTCATAGAGCGCCGCCAGCACCAGGAACACCAGCAGGATCGCCAGCGGGAACACCCAGATGCCGGAATTGCCGGCGATGAACTCCTGATAGGTCAGGTCGGTCCATTCGAAGGCAAAGCCGGGCGGCAGCACTTCGGCCGCGATTCGCGTCGCGGCCTCCTGCGCCTGGCCCGACGAGAAGCCGGGCGCCGCCGCCGCGTTGATGTCGGACGACAGGAATCCGTTGTAGCGGATCGCGCGCTCCGGGCCTGCGCTCTGGCGGATCTTGAGCAGCGCCGACAACGGCACCATGTCGCCCGAGGACGAGCGCACCTTCAATTGCCTGATGTCGTCGGCACGGGCGCGGAACGGCGCATCGGCCTGGACCCGGACCGAATAGGTGCGGCCGAACTTGTTGAAGTCGTTGACGTAGTAGGAGCCGAGGTAGATCTGGAGCGTGTTGAACACCTCCGTCACGGGCACGCCGAGCTGAAGCGCCTTGGTGCGGTCGATGTCGGCGAACAGCTGGGGCACGTTGACCTGGAAGCTCGAGAACACGCCGGCGATCTCCGGCGCCTTCTGCATCGCCGCCATGAACGCGTTCGTCGCCTCGTTCAGCGCGTCATAGCCGAGACCGGCGCGGTCCTCGATCTGCAGCTTGAAGCCGCCGATGGTGCCGAGGCCGTTGACCGGCGGCGGCGGGAACATGGCGATGAAGGCTTCCTGGATGCCGGCATACTTCTTGTTCAGCTCGGCCGCGATGGCGTTCCCGCTCAACTCCGCGCCCTTGCGCTCGTCGAACGGCTTCAGCGTCGAGAACACGATGCCGGCATTGGACGAGTTGGTGAAGCCGGAGATCGACAGGCCCGGGAAGGCCACCGAGCTCTCGACACCGGGCTGGGTCAGCGCGATGTCGCTCATCTTGCGGATCACCTCTTCGGTGCGGTCGAGCGTTGCGCCATCGGGCAGCCGCGAGAAGCCGACCAGGTACTGCTTGTCCTGGCCCGGTACGAATCCACCTGGCACCTGCTGGAACAGCAGGGCGGTGAGCCCGACCAGCACCACGTAGAGCCCCATCACGGCAGCCTTGCCGGAGATCACCTTGGTGACGGTGCCGCTGTAGTTCTCCGAGGAGCGGGTGAAGGCCCTGTTGAAGCCGCGGAAGAACCAGCCGAGGCCCTTCTCCATGATCAGCGTCAGCCGGTCCTTCGGCTCGTCGTGTCCCTTGAGCAGCAGCGCCGACAGCGCCGGCGACAGCGTCAGCGAGTTGACCGCGGAGATCACGGTCGAGATCGCGATCGTCAATGCGAACTGCTTGTAGAACTGCCCGGTGAGGCCGGAGATGAAGGCGAGCGGCACGAACACCGCGATCAGCACCATGGCGATCGCGATGATCGGCCCCGACACCTCGCGCATCGCCTGATAGGTGGCATCGCGCGGCGACAGCCCGGCCTCGATGTTGCGCTCGACGTTCTCGACCACGACGATGGCATCGTCGACGACGATGCCGATCGCGAGCACAAGGCCGAACAGGCTGAGCGCGTTGATGGAGAAGCCGAACGCGTGCATCACCGCGAACGTGCCGACGATCGACACTGGCACCGCGAGCAGGGGGATGATCGAGGCGCGCCAGGTCTGCAGGAACAGGATCACGACCAGCACCACCAGCGCGATCGCCTCCAGCAGCGTATGAATCACAGCCTCGATCGACGAGCGCACGAACTGGGTGGGGTCGTAGACGATCTGGTAGGACACGCCCTCAGGCATGTTCTTCTTGATCTCGGCCATGGTTGCGCGGACGTTGTCGGAGATCTGCAGCGCGTTGGAGCCGGGCGCCTGGAAGATCGGGATCGCCACCGCCTGCTTGTTGTCGAGCAGCGAGCGCAGGCCGTATTCGGAGGCGCCGAGCTCGATGCGCGCGAGATCGCGCAGGCGCACGACTTCGCCGCGCGTGCCGGTCTTGACCACGATATCGCCGAACTGATCCTCGTTCGCGAGCCGGCCTTCGGCGTTGACCGAGAGCTGGAGATCGATGCCCTTGACGTTGGGGGAGGAGCCGACCACGCCGGCGGCGGCCTCGACGTTCTGCGCCTGGATCGCCCTGACGATATCGCTCGCGGTCAGGCCGTGCTCGGCGGTCTTCTGCGGATCGACCCAGACCCGCATTGAATAGTCGCCGGCGCCGTAGAGCTGGACGTCGCCGACGCCGTCGATCCGCGCCAGGCGGTCCTTGACGTTGAGCACCGCGTAGTTGCGCAAATACGTCATGTCGTAGCGGCCGTTCGGCGACAGCAGATGCACGACCATGGTGAGGTCCGGCGAGGACTTCTTGGTGATGATGCCGAGCTGGCGCACCACGGCCGGCAGCCGCGGCTCGGCCTGCTGCACGCGGTTCTGCACCAGCTGCGTGGCCTTGTCAGGGTCGGTGCCGAGGCGGAACGTCACCGTCAGCGTCATCGCGCCGTCGGTGGTCGCCTGGCTCGACATGTAGAGCATGTTCTCGACGCCGTTGATCTGCTCCTCGATCGGCGTCGCCACCGTCTCCGCGATCACCTTGGGGTTCGCGCCGGGATAGGTCGCACGCACCACGACGGAGGGCGGCACCACGTCCGGGTATTCCGAGATCGGCATCGCAAACAGCGAGATCAGCCCGGCGAGGAAGATCAGGACGGAGAGGACGCCGGCGAAGATCGGACGGTCGATGAAGAATTTTGAAAGATTCATAGTCTTGCCCCTGGGCAATATTCTGTGGTTTCTCCGACAGCCCCACCCGTCATTCCGGGGCGCGCGCATCGCGCGGAGCCCGGAATCCAGAGGTGAGATGCTCGGAGTTCAGTAATTTCGAGATTCTCAGGTGCGCAATGCGCACCGTAGTTCGCGACTTCGTCGCGCCCCGGAATGACGCTAGCGTTGCACCACGTCCTGATCGCTGTGGTTGGAAGCCTGCTGCGGTCCTCGCGCGCCCATCGCCGCCACCTCGGTCTTGAGCAGGGCGCCCGGTCGCACGCGCTGCAGACCGTTCACGACGATGCGGTCGCCGGGCTTCAGACCCGCGGTGACGATGCGCAACCCGTCCACGGCGCCGCCGAGCGTGACCGGCCGATAGACGGCGCGGCTGTCATCGCCCACCGCCATCACGAACTTCTTGTCCTGGTCGGTGCCGATCGCGCGCTCGTCGATCATCACGAGGGTCTGCTGCTTCGGCTGGCCCATGCGCACGCGGGCGAACTGGCCCGGGATCAGGCGCCCGTCCTCGTTCCGGAACACCGCGCGGACGCGGATGGTGCCGCTCTGGCCGTTGACCTGGTTGTCGATCAGCTGGATGTGGCCTTTTGCCGAGAGGCCGCCGGAGGTCGTCATCTCCACCGGGATCTGGTCGAGATTGCCGCGCTGGCCCGAGGCGTCCGCGATCGCGTTCAGCGCATGCAGCACGACTTCTTCGTCCGCATCGAAGGAGGCGTAGATCGGATTGACCGAGACCAGCGAGGTCAGCACCGGGGAGGCGGTGCCGGCGGCGACGAGATTGCCGACGGTTACCTCGATCTTGCCGACGCGGCCGTCCACGGGGGCTCGCACCTCGGTATAGTCGAGATTGAGCTGGGCGGTCTGGAGCGTCGCTTCGGCGGCCTTCACGTTGGCGATCGCTTCGCGATTGGCATTCTCGCGCTGATCGAAATCGCGACGGGTCACGACGGCGTTGCCGACGAGCTGCGCGCCGCGCTCGACCTCGCTTTGGGTGAAGACGACGCGCGCTTTCGCCGCCTCGAGCTGGGCCTTGGCCTTGTCGACCTCCGCCGCGTAAGGCGCCGGGTCGATCTTGAACAGGACGTCCCCGGCCTTTACCAGAGCGCCTTCGGTGAACTTGGTCGCCAGGATCGCACCGGCGACGCGCGGCCGGAGCTCAACGCGATGGATGGCCTCGAGCCGGCCGGAGAAATCGTCCCACAGCGCGGTCTGCTTCGGTTCGATCAGCGCGACGGTGACGGGGACGGCCTGTTCAGCCGCGGCGGCCGTCGCCGTCGCCTGGGCGGCGTGGAAGTAGCGGCCGGTCGCGACCGAGCCGGCGGCGGCAAGGGCGCCGACAATGGCGACGCCGCCGAGAAGGCGGCGGAAACGGCCGGCAGCAGATGTTTCTTGGGAGGGGGGCATTTGCGCGCTCCATATATGTAGTGTTCACTACAGATGTGGAGCTGGATACCGCAGCGCAAGATACTTATGTACCAATCGCAAAGAAAAATGTACGTCGATACCGCGACAATTGGAAGACACAAGAAAAAGAAAGTTAGAACAAATAGATAGGGGGCGGCGTTAGGTTGATGATGCTCGCCGAATCCGAGGAGACAGGCACATGCGCATGGGACGCCCCCGCGAGTTCGACGCCGAAACGGCGTTGGACCAGGCGATGGAAGTGTTTTGGCGCCATGGCTATGAGGGCGCCACGATCGCCCAGCTGACCGAGGCCATGGGCATCAACCCCCCGAGTCTCTATGCCTGCTTCGGTAACAAGGAAGGCCTGCTGAAGGCCGCGCTCGACCGCTACACCAAATTGCGCGGCGCCTGGATGGACGAGGTGGTCGCGGCCCCAACCGCTCGCGAGGTTGCCGAGCGGATGCTGATGGGCATCGCCGACAAGCAGACCGATCCCGCCAATCCGCCCGGCTGCCTGCTGGTGCAGGGCGGCATCGCCTGCGGCACCGGTTCGGAGAACGTCCCCTTCGAGCTCGCCGCCCGCCGCGCCCAGAACGAAGACCAGCTTCGCGACCGTTTTGTTCGCGCCAAGGCGGAAGGTGATCTGAAGCCGTCCTCAGATCCCGCCGCACTCGCGCGCTATGTCTCGGCGGTGTCGGTCGGCATGGGCGTGATGGCATCCTCCGGCGCGGACCGCGAAGCGCTGCGGCAGGTGGCTGATGTCGCCGTGCAGGCGGTCGAGGCGCAGTCGGCGCGGGAGTAGGGCGACCGGCTGCTGTTCCCAGACGGCAATGAGATCATGGCCTTGCGCCCATGCCGGAGTTCCGGTGCGTCCCTGGGTCGACGCGACGCGAGGGAAGCGGAGTAGCATTTGCAGTTGACGAACCGTCCGCACGCCCACGGCGATCGCCTGGGCTTCCGCTCATGACCCGAACATTGAGGAGAGATGAGGGGGCCATACGACGAGCCCGCTCGATCTTCATGCTGATGATTTGAAGCGAATTTAGTTTTGATTGTGCAATCTATATCACACAATCTGCGTTTGTGGATCGCTAAGGTGGCGAAATTGGCACCAAGCAGCTTTTCGCAATTTTCCTATTCATCAAACCAGCAGCGGGTCGATCATGCCTTCAGTCGTGGCGACGACGAGCAAGGCGGCTGTCACTTTGGACGCCGCCAGCGCGACGATGACAATTACCACCCCGGATCAGACTTCCGAAACATACCAGATCGACAAATTTCCCGACGCGGGCTCGACGCTGGTCTCGGCGGCAAAGCAGGAGATCCTCACCGATCTCGACCTTCATGAAATGATCGCCAATCTGTCGCGCGTTTCGGAGCTTCTTTATCTGGCTTACTGCGGCGTCGCGGGAACCCACGTGCAGGCGACGATCTCCGATCGCCGCAAGGTCTTTCTTGATCTTTGTGCCGACTGTGTCACTGCGATGACGAGTTTCGAAACTGCGGGGCGTCGCATCGGCAACGACGTCGCCGAAGCATTTCATTGGCTGGTCAAGGGGCAGGAAAAGCGTGCGATGGACCGGCTCACCAGATCGGGCAAGGAAGCCGCGGCCATGGCGCAAACGGCGCAGGGCCTGGCCGACCGGAGCGCAGCGCTCGGGACCGACGTGCAAAAGGATCAGCACGACACCCTCGAACTCACTGCGTTGGAGCAAGACGCTCTGGCCAAGATTCGCGCAGAGCGCGCGCAGATGGCGGCTGAACAGTCCAAGCAAACGTCGATGAACGAACAACTGGCCGGCAGCATCGCCACGCTCAATGCGCTGTATGAAGACGCCAAATCGCGCGAAGAGAAGGAAGAGGAGCGCGCCTTCATCACGGGCATTGTCAGCAGCGTGACCTCGGGCCTCGGATCGGCGTTCGGCGCTTACACGGCGGCCAAGAACCCGCTCGGAACGGTGGCCGCAAACTTGTCGCGCCAGCCGAACCGGGAAGATCCCGGCCAATCCAGCTCGGGCCAGGAGACCACGGAGCAAACGTCCGGCGAAACATCTGCATCCACCGAGCAGGCCAGTGGTGGTGGCCTCGACACCGGAGCCGCCAACGATACCGCCGCAGACAAAGGCACAGGCGCCAAGAAGAGCGACGGGTCGACGGCCGCCGGCGTTGCCGCAGGTCTCGACGATGCGGGAAAAACCACCAGGCAAATGTCCGAGGATGCCGCAAAGGCGGGCGAGTCGGTTCGCCAGGAGAAGATGAGACTGCTCGACCAGAAATTGGCGCAGGAGGCGTCCAAGCGTGAAATCGTTTCCCACCTTGCGGAGTTGAGCTCGAAACTCGCCTCTTCAGACACTGAGCAGAAGATCCATGAATCAGCTCAGGTGGCGTTGCAAATCGCAGTTTGGGCCTTTGCCAATATCACCACGACCCTGGTCGTGACCAGGCAGTTCTGGGAAAACGTGAAGAAGGCGTGCGATCGTCTGGCCGATTCCGACATCAACACCAAGATCAGCGACGAGTTGGCAAGCGGAGACGATCCAAAGGCGAGGATCGAATACTACCTGAGCGACATGTTCATGCCGTCTGCGATCGCCTATCTCGCGCGTTGGGCGGCGCTGACCGACCTCGGTCGCGAATATAAGGAGGGGTCGATCAAAGCTCGCGACGCCTCCATCGCGAACATCAATCTGTCGCCGAGCATCAGCGAAGCGCGTGCACTGCTCGAGCCGCTGAAGGCCAAGGTCCAGTTGGAATTGGCCAACGACAAGCTCGCCTCCACGGCTCGATCGGACAAAGTGAAAGCCGAATTGGCTCTCCTTGGCTCGACGATTTGATCGGCACGTCGACCTCTTATCCAAATCGCAACCTGCGAGCCGGGCTGCGGATCATCGACCGAAGGCTTTTCCAGCAATCGATCGTCTCTCCTCTCGTCGAGGTCGGAGGCCATCCAGAGGAGGGACGTCAATCATGGGCGATACGGATGTCTATGCCAAACGCGCAAAGAACGTGGTCGACGGCTTGGCCCGCGCGGTCGCACTTTCGCACGCCGGACAGGACGACCAGGCACTCGCCTTGCTGGCGACCCTGAAGCCCGACGTCGCCAGTCTGAGCGAGGCGGCAAAGGGCCTGCACGAAGTCGTCAAGACCGAAGAGGATCTGGCGCAGGCCCGGCTTCACGCGGTCACCGAAGCGATCGCCTCGACCATTGATGCGGAGGCTGTCGCGAGGTCCCAGATCGATAGCACGCAGGCTGCCCTTGCCGGCGACGTAGCCAAGCTCGAGCAGGCTCAGGTCGACATGGCAAACTACCAGAAGAAAATGACCGAATTGATGTCCCGGATCAGGGAGCTTCAAGACGAGTTGGAAGACAACCAGGACAAGATGAGCAAGTGGTTTTGGGTGCCAGGCTACAACGTCTATTTGGCGGTGCAGAACATCAAGGATCTCATCGAGGGAAAGCAGGGCGAGCTGAATGGCGTCATTCAGAACTTGAGGGACGAGCAATCGAAGCTGCCTGGGCTGCAACGCGATATGGCAAAGTTGGCGGCGGACACCGCTGCACTTCAGGCCAGGCTCAGGGAGCTCGTGGGGGCCGAAAGTGAACTAAAGCAGCACCAGGTCTGGCTCGAAGAAGCCCAGAAAGGCGACTCCGCGCTGGTGGCGACATCGGCCAAAGTGTCTGCATTCTACGATGAGTTGGCCGTTGCGCTCGACGACACGGCGAGCGACCTCGATAGCACGTATCAGATCGCCGCACGGCTTTCGACGGCCGTCGAGGTGCTTGATGACGACGGAAACCTTCGCTCCGGAACGCTGCAGGATGCCGTCCTCTATCTGGCTCGGCATGCCGACGCTGCATCGCGCCGGATTTACGTGTTTCAAAACGTCGACGACGGCGCGCCGCAATACGTCAGCGATGTCGTCATCGGAACCGAGCCGGCGGGCGGATATGACCATGCCGTCTTCGTGATCCCCTTCAAGGTGACCACTCCTTACCATCTTCGTGGTGTGATCATTCCGATGAAGGGGCAGGATATGGTGGTGCAGCTTGCCACCGGACCGAACGTGCCGGAGCCCTCTCAAGTCGTGCGGATTCCGGAGCCGAAAGTTGTCGTCTCGAAGTCCCTTCCCGGGACGACGCCATTCGCATCCCACGATATTCCCCTCCCGGGCGCGTATGTCTTGGTGCCCGGCGAGCAATACTTCGTCATCCTGACGTCGACGAACCTCGATCGGTTTGCCGGAACCTGGACCAATGATGCACGCGCACAGGCGCCGCGCGGCCAGCGTTTTCGCGGCGAGTGGATGATCTGGCCACGCGACGGCCGTGGCGGACCTTCGTTGCGGGTCTACGGGATGACCACGGTCGGAAGCCTGCAGCAGTTCGTCTAGCTGCATCGAGGGCGACTGAAGCGAAGCGCCCTTGGTTCGATGATTTTTCTGAAGAGCCGAGAAGCAGTTCCGGCTAAATAACGGGAGGACGATCGATGAGCATAAATGTGCTTGGTCTCGCCAAAGGAGAGTCCCACAAATACGAGCTTGGCATGGATGGCAGTGCGAACATCACCGGCTCGATCATGTGTATCATGGACGAGAGATTCAAGGAGGGTACAAGCGCCACCGACGCTTGGCAGAAGATTCTCGACGCCGGCGGCAAGAACGACGGAATAACCTATATCATCAACGTTATTAAGTCGGGCAAGCAGTGGGCGTATGTGGGGAAAACGTTGGGTACATTCAAGAGTCGCTACACCAATGGGCCGACGGGAGGACTACTGCAGGTCTTCAAGTTCTACGACCCCAAGGATATTCTCGACTGCACTCTCTACAATGTGAGCCATCCTGCGCTGATGGAAGGGTGGTGTTATCAGGTACTGGCGGCCAAGAAGTATAACGTAACTAACGTCCAGGATCCGTGCTAGCGCTCGCATTTCTCGCGCTTGATACCGTTCCGAGAAGCACGGCGGCACGTTTATCCCGGCAGCTTTCAGCGTCGCCGTCCTTTTTCTCACAGCGACGGCGGCGGGACGAAGCCGCCGAACTCGCGTTCGATCAACCCGGCCAGCGTCATAGTCGTGCGATCCTCCAGATAGGGGCCGATGATCTGGACGCCGATCGGCAGGCCTGTGGGTGTGCGCTCGATCGGAACGGCGGTCGCCGGCAGTCCGCAGGTCGAGGCGGGGTCGGCCCAGATGAAGCACGCATCGGAGTAATTGTAGAGCTTGCCGTCGATGTCGAGCTGCCGCGCCTCGAACGGCTCGGAATGGTCGTGCGGAAAGGCCGGCACGGTGGCGACGGGATAGATCACCGCGTCGAACTCGCGGAAGAACTGCTGCCAGCGTTGCTGCAGCTGCAGCCGGGCCGCGTCGGCTGCGAGCCATTCACGATGGAGCATGCCCCAGCCGCGGGCGCGTTCGGCCTGCAGGCTGCGGTCTTCGGACGAGAGAGCCGCGGCAAGGCCTTGCGCCTCGGCGAGCGCGGCGGGTGTCAGGCGCGGGCTTCGCGCGCCGTTGAGCAGCCTCATGTAGAGCCGCGCGGAGTCCGCAAGATCAGGCAGCGAGGCGCTGGCACGCGCGACATGGACGCCGGATCTGCCAAGCCGGTCGGCCAATCGTCCGATGGCAGAGCGCACGGCGTCACCTGTCGGCATCAGCGGATGCGTATCGATCACGAGGATCCTGAAGTCCTCGAGAGCGGCATGGCGAGGGGCGGGTAGTGCGAGCCGATAGCCGACCCCGTCGCGCAGATCGTCGGGGCCGGCGATGACGTCGAGCGACAGGGCCAGATCCGAGGCGGTGCGCGCCATCGGCCCAAGGACGGCGAGATCGCCCTGGCCGGGAACAGGCGGCGTCGGCGGCAGGCTGTATCCCCGCAGGGGCACCAGGCCGAGGCTCGGCTTGTGTCCGAACACGCCGCAGAAATGCGCGGGTACCCGGATCGAGCCGCCGATATCCGAGCCGATCGAGAGCGGGCCGAAGCCTGCGGCGAGCGCCGCGCCCGATCCGCCCGAGGAGCCGCCGGGCGACCGGTCGAGATCCCATGGATTCCTGGTCGTGCCATAGATCTCGTTGTAGCTCTGGAAATCCCTGAGGCCGATCGGGATATTGGTCTTGCCGATGATGATGGCGCCCGCCGCTTTCAGCCGCGAGACGACGAGCGCGTCTTCCGCTGGCCGAAAATCCCTGAAATGTGGAAAGCCCCAGGTCGTCGGCAGGCCGGCGACGTTGAACGGCTCTTTCATGGTGACGGGGATGCCAAGCAACGGCAGCCGCTCGCCGCGGCCGAGCGCAGCATCGGCGGCTCGCGCGGCGTCTCTGGCGCGATCGAAATCGCGAACGATGATGGCGTTGATCTTGCCATCCAGCGCCTCGATGCGTGCGATGGTACGTTCGAGCAACTCCGACGCCGACATCTTGCGCGCGTGCAGGGCGCCGAGAAGGGCGCTGATCGAGCCGTAGTCCAAGTCAGCAGCGTCCGCAGGTCTTTGCATGGGACCTCCATCTCGCGATCCGAGACAGTCGTGCCTTCCGATCGGTTAATGGATCCGGACGAAGGCAACTCGATATGGCGATCGTGCAATCGTGCCGCTGTTTTGCCCGACGTGTCAAACGTGGCATCAGGCTCGGCCGCACGCAGGGAAATTCTTCAATGATTTGTACTTTGCATGGGGTTGTTTTCGCATTTTTTGTTTGAGGGGTGGCAGCTTGAGCATCAGCGGCCGGAAACGGATCGATACGCTCGCCCCTAAGAGTTTCTACACACAGTTCTGGCACGTTCCGCGCGTCAATATCCGCAACTCGCATCGGCGCCTCTCATTGCGCGCACGAAAAGACGGGGCCCGCGGAAATCGAGGGGCGTAAAAGTCATGACTGCACTTGCTTCGGACGCCGGTCGCGCGAGGGGTGGGATCGTGCCGATCCTGTTGTGCGTCGTCCCGTTCAGTCAGATTCCGCTCGACGCCTACACGCCCGGCCTGCCGCAGATGGTGGTGGATCTCTCCACCGATGCGGCCTCGATGCAGAACACGGTCACCGCCTATATGCTCGGCATGAGTCTGGCGCTGGTGCCTGTTGGTATCGCCTCCGACACGCTCGGCCGCCGCAACGTCCTGCTCGCAGGTCTGTCCGTGCTGATCGCGATGAGCATCGCCTGTGCGCTCGCCACCAGCGCTTCGCTGCTGCTCGGCTTGCGCTTCCTGCAAGGCATCGGCGGCTGCACCTGCCTCGTCGTCGCCTATGCCGTTGCGGCCGACTGCTTTCGCGGTCGTGAGCTCACGGCGATCTCCGGACTGCTTGGAGCCGCCTGGGGGCTCGCGCCAGTGCTTGCGCCCGCGGCCGGCGGCTTCATCGTCGAGTTGACGTCCTGGCGCGGGGTCTTTGTCGTCATTGCCATCGCCGCGGCCATCATTGCCACGATCATCGTATTTCTCCTGCCCGAGACGCTGCCGGCCGAGCGCCGCGCGCCGTTCGATCCGCGCCGCACGGCCGGCATCTTGCGCGGGGCGCTGGTCCGCCCGGGCTTCCTCGCCTTCGTGCTGGTGTTTGCCGCGGCAGCAAGCGCACAGCTGGCGTTCGGCGTCGTCGCGCCGTTCTTCTACCAGACCGGTCTCGGTTATTCCGCGGCGATCTACGGCCTCGTCGCGCTCGGCCTTGGCGGCGTCAATCTCGCCGGCGAGCTTGGCTGCGCGCACTTCGCGCGCTTCATGCCGGCCCGCATGCTGGGCTTCGGCGCCTTCGCGCTGTTCCTCGCAGGCGCAGCGGTTCTGGCTGCAACCGGCATGATCTTCGGTCTCGATCTCGCGTCGATCACGATCGGCGGCGCGCTGGTGCTCGGCGGCTGCGGCGTGCTGTGCCCGATGATGTACGGCATGGCGCTCGGCCTGTTCGAGCGCGACCACGGCCTGATCGGCGGCCTCATCAGCGCGCTCTGCTATCTCGCGGTCAGCGGTGCCATGGCGATCGCGGCGGTGCTGCCCGAGGCCACGCAGGCGCCGATCGGATGGCTCTATCTCGGCCTCTGCGCCATCGCGGGCGCGCTGCTTGCGATCTCGCTGCCCTCGGCGCGGCACGCCACACAGACCTAGGGAAGGAATTGGATCATGACCACTGTTGGTATTCGCGGCACGTTCTTCGATTTCGTCGACGATCCCTGGAAGCATATCGGCAACGAGCAGGCGGCTGCGCGCTTCCACCAGGACGGCCTCATGGTCGTCACGGACGGCGTCATCAAGGCCTTCGGTCCGTATGAGAAGATCGCTGCTGCACATCCGGGCGTCGCCATCACCGAGATCAAGGACCGTATCATCGTCCCGGGCTTCATCGACGGCCATATCCACCTGCCGCAGACCCGCGTGTTGGGTGCCTATGGCGAGCAGCTCCTGCCGTGGCTGCAGAAATGGGTCTATCCGGAAGAGCTCAAATACCGGGATCGCAACTACGCGCGCGAGGGCGTGAAGCGTTTTCTCGACGCGTTGCTCGCCTCCGGCACCACCACCTGCCAGGCCTTCACCAGCTCGTCGCCGGTCTCGACCGAAGAGCTGTTCGAGGAAGCCGCCCACCGCAACATGCGCGTCATCGCAGGCCTCACCGGCATCGACCGCAACGCGCCGGCCGATTTCATCGATACGCCCGAGAATTTCTATCGTGACAGCAAGCGGCTGATCGCCGAGTACCACAACAAGGGACGCAACCTCTACGCCATCACGCCGCGCTTCGCTTTCGGCGCCTCGCCGGAGCTGCTGAAGGCGTGCCAGCGCCTCAAGCACGAGCATCCGGACTGCTGGGTCAACACCCACATCTCCGAAAACCCGGCCGAATGCAGCGGCGTGCTGGTCGAGCATCCGGACTGCCAGGACTATCTCGGCGTCTACGAGAAGTTCGACCTTGTGGGGCCGAAATTCTCCGGCGGTCACGGCGTCTATCTCTCGAACAACGAGTTCCGCCGCATGTCCAAGAAGGGCGCGGCGGTGGTGTTCTGCCCGTGCTCGAACCTGTTCCTCGGCAGCGGCCTGTTCCGCCTCGGCCGCGCCACCGATCCCGAGCATCGCGTCAAGATGTCGTTCGGCACCGACGTCGGCGGCGGCAACCGCTTCTCGATGATCTCCGTGCTCGACGACGCCTACAAGGTCGGCATGTGCAACAACACGCTGCTCGACGGCAGCATCGATCCCACCCGCAAGGATCTCGCCGAAGCCGAGCGCAACAAGCTCTCGCCCTATCGCGGCTTCTGGTCGATCACGCTCGGCGGCGCCGAAGGCCTCTATATCGACGACAAGCTCGGCAATTTCGATCCGGGCAAGGAGGCCGATTTCGTCGCGCTCGACCCGAACGGCGGGCAGATCGCGCAAGCGTGGCACCAGTCGCTGATCGCCGACGGCGCTGGTCCGCGCACGATGGACGAGGCCGCGAGCATGCTGTTCGCCGTCATGATGGTCGGCGACGACCGCTGCGTCGACGAGACCTGGGTGATGGGCAAGCGTCTCTACAAGAAGAGCTGAGCGGACGGGCGGCTCATGAGTGCATCGCTAGACACAGCCGGCCAGCCGGTCGCCCTCGTCATCCAGCGCCGCATCGCGGATGACGGCTTCGCCGCGTTCGCGCGCTGGAACGGCGAGGTCGGCGAGGTGCTGAAGGCATGGCCCGGATTCCTGGGGCAGGAGGTGGTGCCACCGCAGCCGCCGGCCCATGTCGATTGGGTGACGATCCTGCGCTTCGCCAGTCCGGCCGCGGCGCGCGCCTGGCTTCAGAGCGAGGTGCGGGCGCGGCTGATCGGCGAGGTGCAGCGCCATTTCGTCGGTTCGGAGGACGTCCATATCCTGCCCGACAGCGGCGTCCAGCGCGACAGCGCGGTCTCCGCCGTGATCTCCTTCAAGGTCCCCGAGGGGCTCGAGGATGCGTTCCTGAGATGGCAGCAGCGCATCCAGGCCGCGGAGGCCGAGTTCAAGGGATTTTTACGCCACAAGATCGAGCGGCCGATTGCGGGCCTGCACGACGAATGGATCATCATCCTGTCGTTCGACTCCGATGCCAACCTCAATGCGTGGCTTGACTCGCCCGTGCGGCAGGCGCTGCTCGAGGAAGGCGAGCGCTTCAACGCCGGTATGAATGTGAAGCGGGCGAGCTACGGATTCAATTTCTGGTTCCCGGCGGGCAAGACGCAGGCACCGGAACAAGGTCCGGAGTTCATCTGGAAGAGCAACCTCATCGTCCTTCTGGTGCTCTATCCCGTGGTCTATCTCTGGGGCACTTTCATCAGCAGGCCGCTGATCGACAGCCACGGCGTGCCCGTCTGGCTGTCGCTGTTCATCGGCAATCTCGTCAGCACCCAGCTGCTCGGCTGGTGGCTGGTGCCTGCCGCCTTCAAGGCGCTCGACTGGTGGGTCACGCCGAAGGTGATCAGTCGCCAGGTCGCAGGCTACGCACTCCTTGCGGTGCTCTATGCCGCCTCGATGGGCCTGTACGCGCTGCTGCTCGCGTGGCATTGGGGGCGGTGAGGCCAAGCAGGCGGTTGGCGCTCAGCTCACACTCGACAGGAAGCCTGCCAGAATCGTCCGGCTTTGGCTGAGCGTCTCGATGCGTTCATCGATGAGGCTGACCTGCTGCGCGAGGATTCTGCGCAGGTTGTTGCACGGCGTGAATTCCGGATCGTTGTTCCGCACGCACGGCAGCAATTGCTGGATCGTTTCGAGCGTCATCCCCGCCGCGCCAAGCATTTTGATCCGCCGAACGGTCTCTTCTTCCGCCGGGCCATAATCGCGATAGCCGGAGTCTGTCCGCTGCGGCGCAAGCAGTCCTTCGGCTTCGTAGTAACGCAGCATCCGGACACTGACTCCCGTCCTGCGGGAGAGCTCACCAATTTTCACTGAAGAATCCTCTTGACCCTGACAGTACTGTCAGACCTTACAGGTCGTGCTCGTCCATGTGAACACCATCGCGGAGGAGCAACGATGAAAGCTTACCATTTGAACGGCGATGCCGGTGCCGGTGGCCTTGTGCTGGCTGACGTCAGTAGGCCTGAACCCGCGGGCGGCGAGGTCCGTATCCGGGTCGAAGCGGCAAGCCTGAATTATCGCGACCTCATGATCCTCGACCGTGTTGGCCAAGGCGGGCTGAATGGTCGCGTGCCGTTGTCGGACGGCGCGGGCGTCGTCGACGCCATCGGTTCGGGCGTCACGCAATGGCAGCCCGGAGACCGCGTCGTCGCGTCATTCTTTCGCGATTGGGTCGCGGGGCCATTCAAAGCCAGCTATATTCCGTCTGCCCTCGGTGGCAACACCATGGACGGAATGCTCGCGGAGTATGTCGTGCTGCCGGCATCCGCGCTTGTCTCTGTGCCGGCGCACTTGTCCGCGGTCGAAGCGGCGACCTTGCCCTGTGCCGGCGTCACAGCCTGGCACGGCCTCATCGCACGCGGCGGGATGGGCAAAGGTGACACGCTGCTGGTCCAGGGAACAGGCGGTGTCGCGCTGTTCGGCCTTCAGTTCGCCGTGGCGCTGGGGGCGCGCGCGATCGTGATATCATCCTCGGATGAGAAGCTCGCCCGCGCCAAGGCGCTGGGCGGTTCGATCCTCATCAACTACCGCGACACGCCCGACTGGGATGCCGCGCTGATGAAGGCGACGGAAGGCGAAGGCGCAAGTCATATCCTCGAACTCGGCGGACCCGGCACCTATGACCGATCGCTTAGATCGATCGCTTCGGGCGGCAAGATCGTCCAGATCGGTGTCTTGACGGGGTTTGGCCCGAAGCCGGACCTCGCGCGTCTTCAGTGGGAGAACGCCGACATCGTCGGTGTCACCGTCGGATCTCGCGAGCATTTCACCGCCATGAATCGCTTCTTGACCGACAAGGCAATACACCCGATCGTCGATCGGGTGTACGGCTTCGACGAGGTCCCCCACGCGTTCGCCCATCTCCGGACCGGCTCCCACTTCGGCAAGGTCGTTGTGAAGCTGTAAGGGTCTCAGAGACGTCAGGGCGGAGGAGCGCTCCATCTCTGGACAAACGACGACCATGTTCGCCCTGACATTTCTCGGGACCTCGGCAAGCGTTCCTTCGGCAGAACGCAACCATCCAGCCCTCCTGGTGGAGGCCGCGGGCCAGCGCATGCTGGTCGATTGCGGCGAGGGCACGCAGCGCCAGCTGCTGCGAAGCGGCGCCGGCTTCCGGCGGCTCGACCGCATCCTGCTGACGCATGCGCATCTCGATCACGTTCTCGGCATCCCCGGCCTGTTTTCGACGCTGCGCTTGCGGCAGGGCGCCGAGGTGATGACCGTTCATGGCGGCCCGGCCACGCTCGAGACCGTCGTCCAGATGCTCGCAGGCTTGTGGGGTGCGGGCAGGGCGCCGCTTTCGGTGGAGTTCGTCGCCTTGGCCGCAGGACGCTTCATCGATGCCGGCGACTTCGTCGTCGATTGCTTCCCGGTCCGCCACCGCGACACCGATAGTTTTGGATTCGTGTTCCAAAGCCCCTCACGCCGTCACCTTCAACCGGATCGGCTCGCGGCGCTGGGCGTTCCCGACGGTCCCCTACGCGGCGAGTTGGCCGCGGGCCGAGCCATCGTGATCGAAGGCGATCGAACGATCGATCCGGAGGACGTGCTGGGGCCGCCGGGCGGCGGCAAGAAGCTCGTGGTGATCGGTGACCTTGAGACCACCGAGGGCCTGTCGAATTACGTCGCTGACGCCGATTTGCTGGTGATCGAGGCAACCTTCCTCGATCGCGACGCGCCGACCGCGCGGAATTACGGCCATCTCACTGCGGCTGAGGCCGCTTCCTTTGCCGCCGCGAACGGGGTCCGCCAGCTCGTGCTGACCCATATGTCCGGACGTTACGAGGACGCCGAGATCCTGGGGGAGGCGGCGAGGATATTTCCGAACACCCGGATCGCCGTCGACTTCGATCACATCGTGGTCTAGTCGCGCCGACCCGCGTTCAGCTCGTCAATCCCGACTTGATCGCGAGATCCTGCACCTGGCCCGTCACCTGCATCAGCCGTGGCAGCGCCTGGTCGCGGAAGGCGGCCATGTCCATGCGCACCGCATCGATGGTGAGGCTCAATCCTCCGATCGCCACGCCCTGCGCGTCGAAGATCGGTGTTGCCAGCGTGCGCAGGCCATAGGCGTTCTCTCCGTCGGAGACGGCGTAGCCCTTCTTCTTCACGAGGTCGAGCCGGGCGAGCAGGGCGTCGAGATCGGTCAGCGTCCGCTCCGACAGTTTTACGCGCGGGCGCGATTCCAGTCGCGCGATCTGCTCGTCCCGCGCCAGCTGCGCCAGCATGACGTGGCCGAGCGCGGCGCTGTAGGCGGGAATACGCGTCCCCGGCCTCCGGTCCATCTTGTGGCGGTCGAGGCCGGCGCCGACGCGCGCGAGATAGACCACGTCGCCGCCGTCGAGGATGCCGAGCGAGGCCGCATCGCCGACCTCGGGCACGAGGTCGCGCAGCAACGGCTCGACCATCGGCCGCAGCGATCCGCGCGTCAGCACGGTGTAGCCGAGGTCGAGACAGGCAACCCCGAGGCGGAACCGCCGGCTCTGCGGCACCGCCTGGAGATAGCCGAGCTCGACCAGGGTCTGGATCAGGCGGAACGCCGTTCCGCGATCGAGATCGGCCCGTGCGGCAATCTCGCTCAGGCTCAGCTCGAAGGCCTCGCTGCTGAAACTCTGGAGCACGGCAAAGGCCTTCCCGACGGAAGCAACGTAGTTCTTGGGATTCTTTGGCCCGGATTCAGGTTTACGCTTCGCGGCCTTTTGGACCTTGGCCATGCTCGAATGCCCCGCCATGACAGCCATCGCCCTTGACGCGGGGAGCGGCTGATTTTACGACAACGACAGCAAATAACAAATGTTCGCAATCCGAACAATATCGTTCTGGCGATCGGAGGAAGTTTTGTCGACATCATCACTCCACCCTCATGGCGTGTTCTCCGCCGCGCTGACGCCGCTCGATGCCGTGCTTGCCCCCGATCACGCGCGTTTCGTGGAGCATTGCCGCTATCTCCTGGACGAAGGCTGCGACGGCATCGCGATGCTGGGCACCACGGGGGAGGCCAACTCCTTTTCCGTCGCGGAGCGCACCGCTCTGCTCGAAGCTGTCGTGGCCGCAGGCATCTCGCCGCAGCGGCTTCTGCCGGGCACCGGTGTTGCCGCACTCACCGAGACCGTCGCGCTGACGCGCCACGCGCTCTCGTTCGGCGTCGAGACCGTGGTGATGCTGCCGCCGTTCTACTACAAGAACGTCACGGATGACGGCATCTTCGCCTCCTACAGCGAAGTGATGCAGCGTATCGGCGATGCGCGCCTGAAAGTCGTTCTCTATCACTATCCGCAAATGTCGGCGCAGCCGATCTCGCATGCCCTGATCGAACGATTGCGCAAGGCTTATCCGGCGACGTTCACCGGAATCAAGGATTCGTCCGGCGACTTCGCCAACATGACGGCGATGGTGGAGCGCTTCCCCGGGTTCGCCGTGCTCGGCGGCGCCGATCCGTTGATGCTGCCGCTGCTGCGCAAGGGCGGCGCTGGCTGCATCACCGCGACCTCCAACGTCGTCGCGCGCAGTCTGGCCTATGTCTTCAAGCATTTCGGCGACAGCGATGACGATCCGGTGCTGAAGGCGGCGCAGGCGCGCATCGTGCAGGCGCGCGAGCTGGTCTCGCAGTTCCCGCAGATGGCCTCGCTGAAGGCACTCACGGCCGATCGCACTGGGCATGCCGGATGGCAGCGTCTGCGGCCGCCGCTGGAGTCCTTGCAGCCGGACCAGCTGAAAGTGCTGCTCGCGAATGCCGCGGCGTTCGCCGCCTCCGCCTAGGCCGGGCCCGAAAGGCGAGGCGAACCGATGTCCGACTCTTTCCTGGATGCGCTGGCCGGGCTCGCCGCAATCGTCGGCGACAAGCACGTCATCGCGTCCGGGCCCGACCAGGAGCCCTACGTGGTGGACTGGCGCGGGCGCTATCACGGCCGCGCGGTCGCGGTGGTGAAGCCGGGCTCGACAGCCGAGGTCGCCGCCGTCGTGAAGTTCTGCGCCGCAAGGCGCCTCACGATCGTGCCGCAGGGTGGCAACACCGGCATGTGCGGGGCGGCGACGCCGGACGATCACGCGGGCAATGTGGTGATCCGGCTCGATCGGATGCGCGCTGTGCGCGACGTCAGCCCCCTCGCCAATACGATCACGGTGGAGGCCGGCTGTATCCTCGCGGAGGTACAGAACGCGGCCCGGGACGTCGATCGCTACTTTCCCTTGAGTCTGGGCGCCGAGGGCTCCTGTCAGATCGGCGGCAATATCTCGACCAATGCGGGCGGAACCGCGGTGTTGCGCTACGGTCCGACGCGCGACCTCGTGCTCGGTCTCGAGGTCGTGCTGCCCGACGGGCGCGTCTTCAACGCCCTGCGCGCGCTGCGCAAGGACAATACCGGCTACGCGCTCAAGCAGCTTTTCATCGGCGCGGAGGGCACGCTCGGCATCGTCACCGCGGCCGTGCTGAAACTGTTCGCGCCGCCCCGCAGTTCGGCCCTGGCGCTATTGAAATTGCAGGGCGTCGAGCAGGCGCTCGAGATCATGCAGCGCCTGCGCGGCGCGATCGGCGACCGGCTCGGCAGCCTCGAGATCATGTCGCGGTCGCAGATCGAGGCGATCGCCGCGACCGTGCCGCACGTCACCATTCCCTTCGAGCTGACGACGCCGTGGTATCTGATCGTCGAGCTTACCGATACGCTCGCAGGCGTCGACCTCAACGAGCCGCTGGCTGCCGTTCTCGCGGATGCGATGGAAGCAGGGCTGGCCGAGGACGCCATATTGGCCTCCAACCTGGCGCAGGCGAAGGCGATCTGGGCCGTCAGGCACAGCGTGTCCGAAGGCAACAAGCGCAGCGGCTATGTGGTGTCGCATGACAGCGTGGTGCCGCTGGAGCGTCAGGCGGCTTTCGTCAACAATGTCGAAGCCCGCATCAAGGCGGCTGTCCCTCATGCCAACGTCGTGATGCACGGTCATATTGGCGACGGCAACATCCACGTCGTGGCCCTGATCGATCGGGTACATTGCCAGGATCCGGAAGTGACGGCGAGGCTGGTGGCGCAAATCAATGAGATCGTCGATGACGAGACCGCGGCGCAGGGCGGGGCGATCAGTGCCGAGCACGGCATCGGCATCACCAATCGCGGCAGGCTCGCCCGCGTCGCCGATCCGCTCGACATCGACCTGATGCGCGATATCAAGCGATTGCTCGACCCGCACGGGCTGATGAACCCCGGCAAGATTTTCGGCGCGGGAGCTGCATGACGATGACGATCGTCCGGCTGCTTGCTGACGACCTCACCGGTGCGCTCGACACTGCGGCGGAGTTCGTCGGCCTGTGCGGACCTTTCGATGTCATCTGGTCGCAAGGGTCTGCGCCGCTGGATTCCGGGAGCCTGGCAATCGATAGCGGCACCCGTGAGCGCGCGAAGGACGAGAGCGTCAGGATCGTCGGACGCTTGGCGTCCCATCTTCTGGGCGCGACAATCGCCTACAAGAAGGTCGATAGCCTGTTGCGGGGGGCGTGGGCGGCAGAGCTCGGCGCCTGCCTGAAAGGCGGTCACTTTGCATCCTGCGTGGTCGCGCCCGCATTCGATTATCAGGGACGCCGCACCGCAGGCGGGCAGCAATTCGCACGCACGGTGCAGGGCGAGTGGCATCGGGTCGGCGACGATCTCCTGACCCAGTTGCAACGCGAGGGCCTCGAGGCGCGGCAGGGCGGCTCCGATACGCCATCGCGGGGCGGTGTTCAGGTCTTCGACGCCGAGAGTGACATCGACCTCGACCGCGTCGTCGAGATGGGACGGCGCATGCCGGGTCCCGTGCTGTGGTGCGGAAGCGGCGGACTGGCCGGTGCGCTGGCGCGCAGTCACCGTGCCGATGCGCCGGACCAATTGAAGCTGCCCGTGCTGGGGCTGTTCGGCTCCGATCAGCCCGCCACGGCGGCGCAACTGGCGACGTGCGGCGAGGCTGCGATGACACTTGCGGAGGGCGAGGGCGCGGACCGCGTTCGGCGCAAGCTGGTCGACGATCGCGTGGCGATGGTCAAGTTCTCGCTCGCCGAAGGCCTGACGCGCACTGAGGCGGCGCGGCGGATCGCGTACGAACTGACCGCGTTGATCGCGACGCTCGATCGACCCGGCACGTTGATCGTGGCCGGCGGCGAGACCTTGAAGGCGGCGTGTGTTGGTCTTGATGCCCATGCCCTCCAGGTGACGGGGCGTATCGTCCCGGGATTGCCGCGTTCGATCCTGCAAGGCGGGCGCTGGGCCGGCGTTGACGTCATCTCGAAATCAGGCGCATTCGGTTCCAGCGGGCTGTGGCGTGACCTGCTCCGGAACAATCATCTGCTCAGAATGGAGAGTCCGATATGACCTCTCGTCATCTTGCCATCACCATGGGCGATCCGGCCGGGATCGGGCCGGAGATCATCGTCAAGGCCTGCGTCGGGCTGAAGGAGCGGATCGCGAAGGGCGATCTGCGCCTGCTCGTGATCGGCAGCGGCGCAGCGCTGGAAGGCGCGAAGGCCGCGCTCGGCACCGACGTCGCCATCCCCCAGGTCATGGCCGACGATCGCGAATGGCCCAATCTCTGTTACCTCCAGGCCGACACCGAGGGGGATCCGATCAAGCCCGGCGTGCTCAGCGCCGATGGCGGCCGCTTTGCCTACAAGGCGATCGAGCAGGGCGTACGCCTGACGCAGGCCGGCCGGACCGCGGCGATCGTCACGGCGCCGCTCAACAAGGAAGCACTCAACAAGGCGGGCTATCATTTCCCTGGCCATACCGAGATGCTGGCGCATCTCACCGGGGTGCGTGGCTCGGTGATGCTTCTTGCCCATGGCAACATGCGTGTCAGCCATGTCTCGACCCATGTCGCCCTGGAGGACGTGCCGAAGCGTCTGACGCCGGAGCGTCTGCGCATGGTGATCGACCTCACCAACGATGCCTTGCTGCGGCTCGGCATCGCCAAGCCGAAGATCGCGATTGCCGCGCTCAATCCGCATGCCGGCGAGGGCGGTCTGTTCGGCCGGCAGGATATCGACGTGTCAGCGCCGACGATTGCGAAGGCGGTCGCCGATGGCCTCGACGTCGTCGGCCCGGTGCCCGGCGACACCATCTTTGTCAAGCTGCGCGCCGGCCAGTACGATGCCGCGGTCGCGATGTATCACGACCAGGGGCACATTCCCGTCAAGCTGCTCGGCTTCCAGGTCGATCCCGCGACCGGCCGCTGGCAGGAGCTGTCCGGCGTCAACATTACGCTGGGCCTGCCGATCATCCGCACCTCCGTCGATCACGGCACGGCCTTCGACATTGCCGGCAAGGGCATCGCCAACGAGCACAGCCTGATCGAGGCCATCGACTATGCCGAGCGGCTGGCCGCCGGCGTCTCCGCATCGAAGTCATGAGACTGAGCCTATGACCAACGCCTTCACGCCCATCGAAATCCAACGTCCCACCATCCTGGAGTTCGGCAACGGCACCATCACCGCCGCGGCGCGCTTTGCCGAGCGGATCGGCGCCAGGCGGCCGCTGGTGATCTCCGATCCCTTCAATGCTGCTCGCGTCGACACGCTGGCGCTGCCGGGGGCTGTAAAAGTGTTCGGCGATGTCAAGCCCGAGCCGGACCTGCCCAATCTGGAGAAGGCGGTGGCGATGGCGAAGGACGTTAAGCCCGATCTCGTTGTCGGGTTTGGCGGCGGCAGCGCAATGGATCTCGCCAAGCTCGTCGCGGTGATGTGCACGTCCGACGTGCCCTTTGCCGACATCGTCGGGCCCGAGAAGGTGGCCTGCCGCAGCGTGGCGCTGATGCAGATCCCGACGACGTCGGGCACCGGCAGCGAAGCCGGCACCCGCGCGCTCGTTACCGATCCCGTCAGCCAGAACAAGCAGGCGGTGCAGAGCCGCTTCATGCTGGCCGACATCGCCATCGTCGATCCGGATCTGACGATGACCGTGCCGAGGGAAGTCACCGCGGCGACCGGCGTCGATGCGCTGGCGCATTGCGTTGAGGCCTATACCAGCCGCAAGGCGCATCCGACCATCGACCTCTATGCGCTCGAGGGCGCACGGCTGGTCGGACGCTATCTCGCGCGCGCGGTGGCCGACGGCGACGACCGCGAGGCGCGCGCGGGCCTTTCGCTGGCCTCGCTCTATGGCGGCTATTGCCTGGGACCGGTGAACACGACCGCCGGCCACGCCGTGGCCTATCCGCTCGGCACGCGTCACCACGTGGCGCATGGACTGGCCTGCGCGGTGATTTTCCCGCACACGCTGGCCTTCAACATGCCGGCCGAGGAGGCGAAGACGATCGCGGTGCTGGGTGCGCTGGGCTTGCCGGAGCGCACCGATCCGAAGCTCGCATTCGACGCCACTTACGGGTTCTGCAAGAACCTCGGCATCGAGATGCGGCTGTCCGCGCTCGGCGTGCCCAGGAACGACCTCGGCGTGATGGCGGATGAGGCGCACGCCATTCGCCGCCTGCTCGACAACAATCCGCGCGATCTGAGCCGGGATGCGATCCTGAACATGTACGACGCCGCGTTCTGACGCTTCCGTCGCGCGCGGCCCCCAATCAACAACACGGTAAAGGTGGAGGAAACTTCGATGAGATCGATGTGGCTTGGTCTTGTGTCGGCAGTGCTGCTGGCGACGTCACCGGTGAAGGCGCAGGATGCTTATCCGTCCAAGCAGGTGACGGTGATCGTTCCCTTCGCCGCCGGCGGCACGGCTGACATCTTCGCGCGCATGGTCTCGAACCATCTGCAGACGAAGTTCGGCAAGCCGTTCGTGGTCGAGAATGTCGCCGGTGCCGGCTCGATCCTCGGCGTGACGCGGCTGGCGAAATCGGCGCCGGATGGCATCACGCTCGGCCTTGCGAGCACGTCCGCTCTTGCGATCAACCCGTCGCTCTACGGGCCGAAGCTCAGCTACCAGCCGGACAAGGATCTGGTGCCGGTCGCCCAGATCAGCGTCGTGCCCAACGTGCTCGTCGTCAATCCCAACAAGATCAAGGCGCGCACCGTGCCGGAGCTGATCGCCTATCTGAGGGCGAATCCGGACAAGGTCTCGTTCGGCTCGGCCGGCGTCGGCACATCCCAGCATCTTGCCGGCGAGCTGTTTCAGCAGATGACCGGCACCAAGATGGTGCACGTTCCCTACAAGGGCTCCAGCCAGATGCTGACGGACCTGCTCAGCGGCCAGATCGATCTGGCCTTCGACAACGTGCCGCTGCTGCTGCCGCAGGTGAAGACCGGCCAATTGGCGCTGCTGGCGACCGCAACGCCGAAGCGCGCCGACTTCGATCCGCAGGCGCCGGCCGTTGCCGAATTCCTGCCCGGGTTCGAGGCGGTGGCCTGGCACGGCTTCTTCGTGCCGTCTGGCACGCCGAAGCCGATCGTCGAAAAGCTGTCGGCCGAGATCCGCGCCTTCATGCAGCAGCCGGAGACGGTGCAGAAGCTGGCCGAGCTCGGTGCCGCCGCCGTCGCCGTGGATTCCGAGCCGTTCGCGGCCTATATCGCCGCCGAGACGGCGCGCTGGAAGAAGGTGATCGAGGCCGCGAACATCAAGCTGGACTAGGCGGCAAAGCCACGGCGAAGTTTGGCTGGTGAAGCGTGTGAATGGTCGGGTCCCGCTCCTCCTGTTGAGGAGAGACGCCCCATCCACCGCAGCGCTTGCCAGCCCGGGGGCGAGCGGGTAGAACCCTGCCACGCCTGAGCCGTGATTTGCGCCAAACGCGCTTCCGGCGACAGTCGAACAAATAATCAAGTCATTGAATTTGTTCGACTATTCCGTTGGGGAATGGTGTAACGGTAGCACAACAGACTCTGACTCTGTTTGTCTTGGTTCGAATCCAGGTTCCCCAGCCAGCTCGGATGTCCGGGCGAATTTAGCCCCGAATTTCCTCCGGCGCTGACAATCTCGGACGTCGTTTGAGAGAGTAGATCAAATGGTTGCCAGAGTGTGGCATTCAGCTCGCCATCCAGCAAAACCTAATTCGAGAGCTACGAAATTCAACATCTTACGTTTGTCTTTCGTGCTTGTTCTGAGAATAACCGCTGAGCATTTCGGGTTAAATCGAGCAGCCGCGCTCCCTCGTCTAGGTACGATTAGTCCGCTGCGCGATGCCAAGCGATCTCGCGTTCGCATTGATGCTGTTTCTCTCTTCAGCCTCGGGACAAGGCTCCGCTTCTTGAGACGTACGTGGCCCAACGGAAGGGGAAGCGCTCATTTCACTCTTTTCAATGGCTCACGCCGCCAATTGACCGGATCTTAGCTGTTCGAACATCATCCGAATTTCTGCTGGCCGCGCCAGGCAAATTGTTAGATTCGTGTGCAAGAATCCCACAGCCGCCAGGAAGGTACAGTGTCTTTGGAATGGCGGCCGCCGGTGATTTGGCGCTGCCTCGTTTGTTACAGGCGAGCTGTCGGCGGTCAATACGCGGCGCGTGCGCCTGATGAGTGCAGCCTAAGCCGTTAGCCCACGGATGATTTCATTGGGCCGTTGGCCGCACGTTCAAAGGAATTCCTGCGGTGTAACTTGAGAAACGTGAAATCGTCAACGATGCGACGGGTGTCATTACGACCAAAATCAGCGTCGATGCGAACAGCATGACGATAGCGGCGCTCGGGTTGACCGCAAATCGAAAGAAAAAGTAGGCGTCGTAACGACGATTTGTCGTCGTCCTTCTGTGGCCCAGTACGCCAATAACCACCCAGAAGACACATTCGACAAACGCGACGATCACGGTGCCAAGCATGAACTTGGCCAAGAACAACCGCTCCGAGGAGAGATGGGCGTTGGATAAATTATCAAACCAAAGAGACAATATAACGGACCATCCATTCAAGAAACTCAGAGGTAGGATCGCATAGGCCGCTAGGGCAATCGAAACAAGCAGCAGAGCCATGAAGCCAATATTTTGCTTCCATACGAGGTTTTCAACGTCAATGCGGCTGTCTCCGTCATAGAGCCTGCTAAAGAAGAAACCTCCCAATCGGCTGCCGCGGTCAGTATCATTGTTGCTAAGCTTGGTCCTCGGCCGCGACGGTTCCACGGGGCGCTTTGTCGAGGAGTCAGGCTTAGTAGCAATCATTGTGCTTAGAGTCGAACTCACACCTTCGCCGAATAAGCGAGTTTCGGATTTGAGTGCCTCCGCGAATTGCCGTGCTACGGCGATTCGGACGCTGTCAGCCATAGAGGCGGTCAGTTCGCCACGAAAAGCTTCTAGGTTTGCGGAATTGTTTTGTGAGATGGTTAGGAGTTCACGCTCTTTTTCCGATCGCAGGGTTGCAATCTTCTGGTTCATCGATGAGAGGATTGCCTCCTCGATTTCGGGGCGAATCGACTCACGCACTGTGTCGACAAAATCGGCGAGCTCATTTTCCAATGTGAGCTTCACGGCGCGAAGAAGATCTTCGTCAACCGCATAAGATGCGATCGGGAAGATCGGCTCCGTTTTGCCAACGAGCGGTTGGTCGGGAAAGTGCAAGTGAGGGCGTGGGATCGTCGCCAAATCGGCGAACTTACGTTTAATCTCACTCCAAGCAAGGATATCCAAGGACTCAATGCTGATGGATCGTGATGTCCCATCGCCGCTGTTCAGCGCGTGAATCACGCCGTGCGAGAACAATGTATACTTGCTGCCTTTGGGGGCCAAAGCCAGCGTGTCGCCTTTAACGGCGCAATAGATGGCGGTCCATGGGTCAGGAGATTCATTTATCTCTGAAAGCGCCATCGATTCCTGGTCACTCAGTGTGATCGCATCCGCAGCCGCCTTAGCGGCGAAGCAAGCGTCAATGAACATGACACGCTTCTTCTTAGGCGCACCAGTTCTAAGCCGATTGAGCAACTCCTTGGTTATTATCCCGTCTGAAAGCGAGAACTCTGGGCTCGTGCTTTTGATCGCTAGACAATAAGCGTTGTTGGTTTTTGCGATGTAGCCATGGCCGACATAATAGACGAGCAAGACCAGATTCTCGTCTTCGGCTAGCTCCTCGCTGACTTGTTTTAAAAAATCTGAGATTGCGTTGAGTTGAGCGCCAGGGCTTTCTTCCGAGCCGAACAACGAGAGTAGTTCGTAGTCTTCTTCCAGCTGGAGGACGGTCTGTAAGTAATTGCGAATGCCGCGCGCGGAAGCACGAAGGGAGGACGGTGATGGAAGACGGCATTCTGAAAAGTCGGGCGAACCAAGGAGGATCGCCCGATACTGAACCGGTTTACTTTCTGTGGTCATCGCTACAGGATCGAGCCGATTTTGGCGGCGATCTTATCATAGTCGCCTGAATCGACCTGATGGATGGTGATCTCGCCTTTTGTGCCCTTCACATGGACCGAGCTTCCAAACCGCGTCGCCAAAAACTTACCGATGCCGCGCGCAATCGGAAGTAGCAGCGGTATTGCGATGTAGAGCAGGGTCCCTGCGTCAAGCGTGTCATCGCGCGTCTTTTGACGAGTTGGGTCCTTAACACCTTCGGAGCGCAGCGTGTCGCTGAGCTCTCCGATTTCGGTGTTCGCCTCAGCATCCGAGATATTTGGCAGAGATAAGGTCACGGACATCGGTGGTCTCCTCGGCTCCGGCAACCTCATCTCACATTATCAACGCCAGGTTGTCACCTACTTTTCTTGAGAAATATGTTTGGTTGTATCAAGCGCTTAGTTCTTGGCTGCGTGAAATGAGCAAAGAAAAATGCGCAATTGCTTCGGCTGACCTGGGCCTCCCGCAACGCGAGCCAAGGCGTCTATAACTCAACTCGGATATTTCTCCATCCTGGGACGCAGGCGAGACCTGCGGCAAGCATCGGAAGGCGCTCGCTTCTAAGCTGTTCGAATATCGAACGGATTTCTGCCGCCGGGGCCAAGCAAAGAGTTCTAAAAGTGTCCGGGTTCCCCAGCCAGTTCCGGGCACTTCTGCCGGCGCCCAGCTCTCCCCCATAAGCTGCCCGACAGGGACATTCGGCCGTTTGGCCGCGCCGCCGTTCGCGACGGTTTGCCTCATCCTGAAATCGCATCCCGCCGTCGGATCGCCGCGCTCCTCATCGTCCTTGGGTCACACAACCTGAGGAGATCCGTGATGCCCTATGTCGATGGTTTCGTTCTGGCCGTGCCGAAGGACAAGGTCGAGGCCTACAAGACGCTGGCGACGACCGCCTGCGCGCTCTGGATGGAGCACGGCGCGCTCGATTATGTCGAGTGCATCGCCGACGATGTTCCCTATGGCGAGCTGACCTCGTTTCCGCGCGCGGTGATGGCTGGGGAGGACGAGGTCGTGGTGTTCTCCTGGATCGTCTACCCCGACCGGGCGACCCGCGATGCCGTCAACAAGAAGGTGATGGCAGACCCGCGGCTGAAGATGGAGGGCGTGCCGTTCGACGGCAAGCGCATGATCTATGGCGGCTTCACGACGCTGCTGCGGGCGAGCGACGTCGTCGGCTGACGGAGACTGACGGCAACAAGCGAGGTGGCCCGCACCCGGATGGAACGCGCGTGAGATCCGGGTACATCTCTCGATGCCGGCCGACCGGCTTCCCGCTCGAAGCGGCCATGACAGATATCGGATCGTGGTGCTACGCTCGTACAACTTCACGCGCGGGAGACGAGAGTCGTGTTCTCAGATGCGCTCGGCTTCGATGTCGGGGTCGCCAGACTTTTGAGACAGGATGACGACGGCGAAGCCGTTGCCTATCTGGAGCAGTTCATCGCGAAAGGCTCTGTCATGGCCATGATCGAGATAGCCGAATATCTGGATGACAAGGGAGATCAGGCGGCGAGTGTGGCCTTGATGGACCGAGCCGAGGCATCGATCGCCGACCACGATTTGGAATCGCTGCTTCATCTTGCGGGAGCTCTCCGAAGAGGGCTCGGGGCCGGGACGGCAAAGGAGCGGTACTTCAGGGCCTTCGATCTGAAACAGCGGGTCGCCGAAGCCGGCCATTTGGCGACCATCCGAGAGATGATCGTGAATCATTCTCACGGCCTCAACGGCGCCTCGAAAGATACTGAACGCGCCATCTTCTGGGTCAGAAAAGCCGCTGCGCTCGGAGACACAAAAGCGAAGCAGATCCTTCGCGAGGAAGGTCTGTCATAGTTCGGCCTGGAGCAGCAGCAACAGGCAGCTCGCAAGGCGCGTCTCCATCTCTTTCGACGACAGCTGTAGCGGACCGGGATCGTTGAGGATCGCGTTCACCAGCGTGCCCAGCACGATCTGGAAGCCGAAGGCGATGGCGCGGCTCTTGGCGGCCTTGCGGCCCTTGCCCATGGCCGGCAGCAGGAGCGGGGTGGCGCGCGCGGTGGTCGCCTGCGCAAGTGCCTTGAACGGCGTCCATTTGTCCGGGCGGGTGTCGTCGTGCTGGAGCGCGGCGCGCAGCACGCCCTCGTGGCTGCGCATCCAGGCGATGATGCCGCCGACGATGATGGGGCAGAGCTGGTCGAGGCTTGCATCCGGCGACGGTCGCCTGATCTCGTCCAGCCGCTGCTCGCCGTCACGCGCGGCCAGCGCCATCAGCGCGTTGAAATAGGTCTCCTTGCTCTCGAAGCGGCTGTAGAAGGCGCCGACGGTGGCCCCGACTTCGGTGCAGAGCGCCTCGATCGAAAGCTCCACCAGGCTGCGCGTTCGCAGCATCGCGGCGCCGGCGCGCAGCAACGCCAGCGTCGTTTCCCGACTGCGCTTCTGACGGGACGGGGCGACGCCCGGCAGGTCGAAATCGCGAAGCTCCGGCTGGTCTGAACGTGGGCGCATCCGTGCTTGCATCCGCCAAAAATCATAATCATAATTCTGATTATAATTTAGAGCCGGATGCGCCACGGGTCAACGCGGGCGCCGAGACGAACATTGGGTCCGGCAGGGAGGATCAGATGAGTGCAGGCAGCGCCACGCCGTTCGGCGGCAGCATCGGCAAGACGGTTGCGCAGTCAAAACCGTGGTGGCCGGAGGCGCCGAAGCCGCCCGCGGGCGCGCCGAACGTCCTCATCGTGCTGTTCGACGATGTCGGCTTCTCCGATTTCGGTTGTTACGGCTCGGCGATCAGGACGCCGACCATCGACAGGCTCGCCGCCGAGGGCCTGCGCTATTCCGGTTTCCACACCACCGCGATGTGCTCGACGACGCGCGCCGCGCTGCTCACGGGGCGTAACCACCATTCGGTCGGGGTCGGGTGCCTCGCCAATTTCGATTCCGGCTATCCCGGCTATCGCGGCAAGATCGCGCGCGAGGCGGGGACGCTGGCCGAGATGCTGCGGGTGCACGGCTATCGCAACTACATGGTCGGCAAATGGCACGTCACGCCGCTGACCGAGAGCGGCGCTACCGGGCCGTTCGACGGCTGGCCGCTCGGGCGCGGCTTCGATCGCTTCTATGGCTTCCTCGACGCCGAGACCGACCAGTACGCGCCGGAGCTCGTCTCGGACAACACGCATATCGATCCCCCGGGGACCTATGCCGACGGCTATCATCTCACCGAAGATCTGATCGACCAGTCGATCCGCTTCATCGGCGATCACCTCGCGGATCGGCCTGATGTGCCCTGGCTGACCTGGGTCGCGCTCGGTGCCTGCCACGCGCCGCATCAGGCGCCGGCCGAGATCATCAGGAGCTATGACGCCGCCTTCGCGCATGGCTGGGACGTCGAGCGGGAGCAGCGTCTGTCGCGCCAGAAGGCGATGGGGCTGGTGCCGCAGGATACGCGGATGCCCGCACGCAATGACGGCGTAAAAGCCTGGGAGGAGCATTCGGCCGACGAGCGTCGCGTCTTCACGCGCCTGCAGGCAGCCTTCGCCGGCATGCTCGACCATTCCGACCGCCATCTGGCGCGTCTCGTCGCATTCCTGGAGACGGCCGGCATCCGCGACAACACCGTCATCATCGTGATGTCCGACAACGGCGCGAGCCAGGAGGGCGGGCCGCTCGGTTTCGTCAACGCCATGGGGCCGTTCAACTTCAAGCCGGAGCCGATCGCGGAGAAGCTCGCCCGCATCGACGACATCGGCGGCCCCGACACTCACAGCAATTTTCCGCATGGCTGGGCGATGGCGTCCAACACGCCGCTGCGTCGCTACAAGCAGAACACCCATGGCGGCGGCATCCGCGATCCCTTCGTCATCAACTGGCCGAGACGCATCGCGGCCAATGGCGAGCTGCGGCACCAGTTCGTGCATGCCTGCGATCTCACGCCGACGCTGCTCGAACTGATCGGCATCGAGCCTCCCGGCACGATTGCAGGCTGTGCGCAGATGCCGCTCGAAGGCGAGAGCTTTGCGCGTTCGATCACGGATGCATCGGCGCCGTCAAAAGGCTCGCCGCAATATTTCGAGATGTTCGGCCATCGCGGTCTCTGGCACGCCGGGTGGAAGGCGGTCGCCTTTCATCCGTCGGGCACGCCGTTCGAGAACGACAAATGGGAGCTGTTCCATCTCGACGCCGATTTCTCCGAGACCTGCGACTTGGCGGCAGCCGAGCCGGAGCGCCTCGGACGGATGATCGCGACCTGGTGGGAGGAGGCCGAGAAGCACAACGTGCTGCCGCTCGACGACCGCTTCGGGCCGCGCTTTGCCGAGAACGCCGCACGCTTCCACGGTGCGCGACATCGCTTCGTCTTCCACGCCGGCATGGGCCACGTCCCGACCGACGTCGCGCCCGACGTGCGCAGCCGCAGCTACACCATCGAGGCGCATGTCGAGATGGCCGAAGAGGGCGCAGACGGCGTTCTGATCTCGCACGGCGATGCGACGTCGGGTTACAGCCTCTATGTCAAGGACGGTCATCTCGTGCACGACCTCAACATCGGCGGCAGCCACCAGGTCGTACGCTCGGATCGCAAGGTGCCGTCAGGCGCGCGGCGGCTCGGCGTGCATGTCGAACGTCTCGTGCGCAAGGAGCCGCCGGCCAAGGGCGCGCGCACCGGCGTCAGCGAATACACGCTGCTGATCGACGGCGAGCCGGCGGGTTCGCTGCAGACCCAGCTCGGATTCCACACGCTGATCTCGTGGTCCGGCCTCGACATCGGCCGTGACCGCGGCAGTCCGGTGTCACATTACGAGGCGCCGTTCGAGTTCGAGGGCCGGCTCCTGCGCGTCACGGTCACCATGCATGGTGACCAGAAGCTCGACGGCGAAGCCGTCGGCAACGCGCAGATGGCGCGGCAGTAACGCGAGGCCGGCTACTTGATCTTGTCGTAGGCAGCCGCGAAATCGCCGAGGGGCATCGGGATCGCGATCGTCTCCTTGGCCATGTTCTGGAAGGAGACCTTCAGCTGCTTGCCCGACCGCAAGGCACCGAGCAGGTCCGCCGCGATCGGTGTCGAGGCGTAGCAGCCGCGGTTCTCGCAGGTCTGGATCTGGAGGTCGACCGTCTTGCCCTCGTCGACCTGAAGCTTGGCGCCGACGGGAAGGTTGAGGCCGAGCGGCAATTGCAGGAGCGCGATCGGCGTGCGGGTGTCGGGCGCAATGCGGATGTTGATCAGGACGACGGTCTGACCGGTCTTGGTCAGCACCGCATTTTGCTCCATCGCGCATTCGAGCGGAGCATCGCGGCTCACGCTGGTGCAGCGCACGACCCAGCCGGGCTGGTGCGCCTGCGAGCCGTCAGCCTGTGGCTGCGTCGGGGCCGGTGCGGGTTGTGCCGCCGGGGCAGGGGCGGCGTTCTTCTTGGCGCCCTGCTGGGCATGCGCGGCGCCCAGGGGGAGCAGGACGGCAGCGGCGAGGGCGACAAGTCTGGATTGCATGAGCATGGCGAAACCGCGTTGGCGTGAACCGGGGTCTCGCTGTAGCGTTGCGGGAGGCGCGGTGCAAGCTCACTCGGCGGCTTGCTTGACGCCACCGTGCTCGACTGCCTCGCCGCCTTCGCCGTCACCCGATCGGCCCCAGGTGGAGAACCAGTTGTTGAGCTCGTCGAGATAGAGATAGACCACGGGCGTCGTGAACAGGGTCAGCGCCTGGCTGACGATCAGGCCGCCGACCATGGCGTAGCCGAGCGGCTGGCGGATCTCGGCGCCGGTGCCATGGCCGAGCATCAAGGGCACGCCGCCGAGCAGCGCGGCCATCGTCGTCATCATGATCGGCCGGAAGCGCAGCAGCGCAGCCTGGCGGATCGATTCCGCCGGCGTCTTGTGCTCGTCGCGTTCGGCGGCGATCGCGAAGTCGACCATCATGATGCCGTTCTTCTTCACGATGCCGATCAACAGGATGATGCCGATCAACGCAATCAGGCTGAAGTCGAAGCCGGCCGCCATCAGGATCAGAAGCGCGCCGACGCCGGCCGAGGGCAGCGTCGACAGAATCGTGATCGGATGGATGTAGCTCTCGTAGAGGATGCCGAGGATCAGATAGACCACGACGAGCGCGGCGAGGATCAAGAGCGGCACGGTGCCGAGCGACTGCTGGAACGCCTGCGCAGTGCCCTGGAAGCTCGAGTTCAGCGTCGGCGGCGCGCCGAGATCGGCCATCGCCTTCTGCACGGCCTCGGTCGCCTGGCCGAGCGCGACGCCCTGGCCGAGGTTGAAGCTGATCGTGATCGCCGGGAACTGACCCTGATGGCTGATCGAGAGCGGGCGGACCGGATCGGTGGTCCAGGTCGCGAACGTCGACAGCGGGACCTGATCGCCCGTCAGCGGCGATTTCAGATAAAGCTTGTTGAGGCTGTCGAGATTGCCCTGCATTTCCGGCAGGATCTCCAGGATCACCTTGTAGGTGTTGAGCTGGGTGAAATACTGCGTGACCTGCCGCTGTCCGAAGGCGTCATACAGCGTGTCGTCGATCAGCTGCGGCTGGATGCCGTAGCGCGAGGCGGTATCGCGGTTGATCTTGAGCTGGACGGTGGTGCCCTGGGTCTGCTGGTCGGTCGCGACGTCGCGCAGCTCGGGCAGCGTCTGCATCTTGGCCAGGATCTTGGGGGCCCATTCGTTGAGCTCCTCCAGATTGGCGTCCTGCAGCGTGAATTCGAACTGCGTGCGCGTCGGCCGGCCGCCGAGCCGCACGTCCTGCGCCGCCTGCATGTAGAGGCGGGCGCCCTCGACCTTGTCGAACTGGGGACGCAGTCGCGCGATGATCTGCTGCGCGGAGGCCTCGCGCTTGTCGCGCGGCTTCAGCGTGATGAAGATGTTGCCGTTGTTGCCGGCGCGGCCGCTGCCGCCGATCGACATGGCGACGCTGGCAACGTCGGGATCTGCGAGGATGATCTTGCCGAGCTGTTCCTGGCGTCGGGTCATCTCCTTGAACGAAATGTCCTGCGAGGCTTCCGAAGTCGCCGTGATCAGGCCGACGTCCTGCTGCGGGAAGAAGCCCTTCGGGATCAGGACGAACAGATAGACCGACAATGCGAGCGTGGCGAAGAAGATCGTGAGCGTGGTGCGCCGCCAGGCGAGGGCGTGATCCAGAACGTATTCATAGCCGCGCAGCATCGAATCGAAGGCGCGCTCGCTCCACTGGTAGAACTTGCCGTGGTTGACCTCGCCATGGGCCCGCAGGAAGCGCGAGGCCATCATCGGCGTCAGGGTCAGCGACACGAACATCGACACGAAGATGGTCATCGCCAGCACGACGGCGAATTCGCGGAACAAGCGCCCGATGATGCCGCCCATCAACAGGAGCGGGATCAGCACCGCGACCAGCGAGATGCTGATCGACACGATGGTGAAGCCGATTTCCTTGGAACCGCGGAAGGCCGCCGCCATCGGCGATTCGCCCTCCTCGATGTAGCGCGTGATGTTTTCGAGCATCACGATGGCGTCGTCGACGACGAATCCGACTGCGATGGTGAGCGCCATCAGCGACAGATTGTCGAGCGAATAGCCGGCGACCCACATCAGGGCGCAGGCGCCCAACAGCGCCAGCGGAACCGTGACGGTGGGAATGACGGTGGCCCAGAAGCTGCGCAGGAAGATGAAGATGACCATGACCACGAGGGCGATGGTCAGAAGCAGCGTGAACTGGACGTCCTCGACGGCGGCGCGGATGGTCGTGGTGCGGTCGCTGATGAGCTCGATCTTGATCGCGGGCGGGATCGCCGCCACGAGGCGAGGCAGGGTCGCCTTGATCCTGTCGACGGTCTCGATGACGTTGGCGCCCGGCTGCTTGAAGATCACCAGGAACACGCCGCGCTTGCCGTTGGCCCAGGCGGCCTGCTTGGCATCTTCGGCGGCGCTGACCGCCTGTCCGATGTCGCGGATTCGCAACGGAGCGCCGTTGCGATAGGCGATGATGACGTCGTTCCAGTCTTTCGCGTGCGTGAGCTGGTCGTTGGCGTAGATCGTGTAAGCGCGCTTCTCGCCGTCGATATTGCCCTTGGGGCTGTCGACCGTGGTGATTGCGATCTGGCTGCGGACGTCCTCCATCGACAGGCCCTTGGCGACAAGCTTCGCCGGATCGACCTGGACGCGAATGGAGGGCTTCTGCTGGCCGCCGATGAAGACCTGCGCCACGCCCGACAGCTGGCTGATCTGCTGGGCGAGCTGGGCGTCGACCGCGTCGCTGACGCTGGTCAAAGGCAGTGTCTCGGATGTCGCCGACAGCAACAGGATCGGCGCGTCGGCCGGGTTGACCTTGCGGTAGGTCGGCGGCGAAGGCAGGTTCTTCGGCAACTGGCCGCTGGCGGCGTTGATGGCGCCCTGCACGTCGTTGGCGGCGCCGTCGATGCTGCGGTTGAGGTCGAACTGGATGGTGATCGAGGCGGTGCCGAGATAACTCGTCGAGGTCATCTGGGCGATGCCGGGGATTTGGGCGAACTGGCGCTCCAGCGGCTGGGCCACGGACGAGGCCATCGTCTCGGGGCTGCCGCCCGGCAGATTGGCGGTGATCTGGATGGTCGGGAAGTCGACCTGCGGCAGCGGTGCCACGGGGAGCAGGGGATAGGCGACGAGGCCGACAAACAGGATGCCGGCCATCAGCAGCGAGGTGCCGATGGGATAACGGATGAAAGGTGCCGAAATCCCGCCCTCGGTCATTCCTGTCGTACCTTGTTCTGGGTCGGGTTGGAGCTTGCCACCGCCGTCGAGACGAGGCTTCCGGGCTGCACCTTGAACTGGCCGCCTGTGATCACCTGCTGACCGGGGCTCAGCCCTTCGTCGATGACCGAACGTCCATCGATGGCGTAGCTGACCTTGACCTTGTGCACCTCGGCCTTGTTGTCCTGATTGACAGTATAGGCGTAGAGGCCGTTGGTGGAATGCTGGACCGCGTCATCGGGAACCACGGTCGCGTCCTTCAGCGTCCGCACCAGAAGCCGTGTCGAGACCGATTGACCCGGCCACAGCGCGTGGTCCTTGTTGTCGAACACCGCTTTCAGCCGGATCGTCCCGCTGCTCGTGTCGACTTGGTTGTTGATGACCGCGAGCTTGCCCTCGGCCAGCGTCTTCTTGCCGTCGGTGGTGAAAGCGATCACCTTGAGCGCGCCGCTCTTCTGGCCCTCGCTGATATAGGGAAGCTGGTCTTCCGGCGCCGTGAAGATCACGGCGATCGGCTCGACCTGCGAGATCGTCACGATGCCGGTCTGTGTCGATGCGTTGACGATGTTGCCGATGTCGACCTGCCGAAGTCCCGCAACGCCGGTGATCGGCGCCTTGATCTGCGTGTAGTCGAGCTGGGTCTGGGCGTTGGCGATCGCGGCCTCGTCGGCGGCGATCTGGGCGGTCAGCTGGGCGACGGTCGAGCGCTGGGTATCGACCCGCTGCGCGGTCGCGAATTCGCCGAGCTTCATGGCACGCTGGAGTTCGAGATTGGCGTTGGCCAAACTCGCCTCGTCCTGCGCCTTCTTGGCCTTGGCCTGGTCGAGCGCGGCCTGATAGGGACGGGGATCAATCGAGACCAGAAGCTCGCCCTGCTGGACGATCTGCCCTTCCTTGAAGGCGAGCTTGTCGATCTGGCCGTCTACGCGCGTCCGGACTTGTACGGTGTTGAAACCCTGAACAGTGCCGAGACCGGTCAGGTAGACCGGAAAGTCGACCTTCTGGACCTGCGAAACGCTCACCGGGACGGCGGCCGGGCGGGTCGGGCCTTTCTGGGCGGTCTGGGCCTTGCCGGCCCCGTGCCCGAACGTCTGCCACCCATAGTAACCCGCCGTGGCCACGGCCGCGACGGTCAGAAGCCAGAGGATCGGCCGGGACTTTTTCATGTTGTCTCGTGTCGGCTCGTGTGCCCTCGCTTACGAATTACAGGGCAATCGCAGGGTTCCAGCGCGTTTGTATAATACACGCCAAGTTCCAGTGTAAACAGCACTATCCGTCGAGAATCCTAAACAATTGGAAAGCTTTGCACCGCCTGGGCAGTGCCGTGGCGCGGCGGTGTGCAGTGCTGCATTTTCCCGACCATGCGACCGGCGCGCAAGTCTTGTGCGGCACTCGCAGACGGTGAGCTCGGCCCGCCCGGTGCCGCGCCGAACCGCCGTCCGGTGCCGGTGCGAAGAACGGTTCTAAATCGCGCGGAGGCTGTTTCGGTTGTCAGGGATTTCCGCATCGTCCATATCGGCGCCGCCACACATGGAGCGCAGGATGGACGAATTGAACGGCAAGCTGATCGCGTGTCAGATTCTGATCACGGGATTGATCGCGCGCGTGGCCAACGAGCAGCGCGATCCCTTGCGCTTCCTCACGGACTTCCGAGACGAGATCAAAGCCGTGGTAAACGGCGTCAACATCGCCGGCATGGACTCAACCGATCGCGTGCGCGCAGTCGCGCAGAAAACCGTCGATGAATTGTTTTCGCTGATGAAGCCGCCGAGCAGCGATTGATGCTGCGAAGACGGTTGCGATTGCATTGCGTGCGGCGTGCTCTTTAGAACGAGTCCAAGCTAGGTTTAGAACGGTTTCAAACTGCAGTTTAGAATTGTTTTGATCTGGATCGATTCAAGGGTTCTTGCGAGCCGCTCGCATTGACCCGTTATTTTGCCGCCGATACCAACATCTCATCGTTCGCCGAAGCGAATGAGCGAACAGAAAGATGGGGCGTTTGGTAATGGGGCAGGTGGTCGCACCGAAGTCGTTGCGTTCGGTCGCAGCATTCGATCTGGTGGATGAAAAACTCGCGGGCGTTTCCGGCAAGAAGGCGTCTGCGGTTGCGAGCTTGATCGCGGTGGCGTCGGTGTCGAGCGGCGCGCAGGCGCAGCAGTCGAACCTGCCGCCCGTGACGGTTGACGCGCCAGTCGAGCGCCCGCGTCCGACGGCATCGAAGCCGTCGCCGGAGCAAGTCCGCGCCCGCAACGCGATTCGTCGCGCCGCGCGACGCGAGCAGGCCCAGCAAGCTGCTCCGACGACGCCATCCGGCCCGGCCGACGCGAACCCCTATGCGGATCCGGCAGCGCCCTACAAGGTCGATCGCGTGCAGGCTTCCGGCAAGTTCCCCGAGCCGCTTCTGAACACGCCCAAGACCATCACCGTGCTCAGCAAGGAAATCCTGGATGACAAGAACGCGACGACGCTGAAGGAGATTGGGCGCTCGACCGCCGGCGTGACGCTCGGATCGGGCGAGGGCGGCAATGCGTTCGGCGACCGCTTCTTCATCCGCGGCTTCGATGCGCGCAACGATGTCTTCATCGATGGCATTCGTGATCCCGCCGTTTCCATCCGCGAGAACTTCTTCACCGAGCAGCTCGAGATCCTGCGCGGCCCGGCCTCGTCCTATGCCGGCCGCGGCACCGCCGGCGGCGCCATCAACATCGTCACCAAGCAGGCGGCTGACCGCAACTTCTACAATGCCGAGACCACCTTCGGCACCGACATGACCAAGCGCGTCACGCTCGACGTCAACCAGGTCGTCGATCCGACGTTCTCGGTGCGCACCGGCGGTATGTTCCAGGACGCCAATGTCGCCGGCCGCAACTACGTGACCGACAATCGCTGGGGCGCCTTCATCTCGACCAAATACGCCCCGACCAACGACCTCAAGATCACGACCAACTACGTCCACACCGACCTCAGCGGCTATCCGGATTTCGGCGTGCCGTACTACAAGCAGGGCAACGTGCCGGCCACCGAGGCGGGCATTCCGCGCGGGACCTGGTACGGCTTCCTCAATCGCGACTTCCAGACCGCGCGGCAGGATTTCGGCACGTTGACGGTCGAGTACAAGCCCACCAACAACATCACATTGACCAGCCGGACCCGTATGGAGCAGTCGACGCTAGCCTATATCGGCACGCTGCCGCAGTCGCCCACGACAACCGACTCCAATCCGGCGAACTGGACGATCACGGCCAGCGCGCAGAGCCGCAACCAGTGGGTCGACGTCATCGCGAACCAAGAGGACGCCACCTTCAAGTTCGACACCGGATCGGTGAAACACACAGCGGTGACCGGACTCGAAGTTTCGAACGAGCGTGTCGGCATCGCGCGCTACACCGGGCTTTCGTCGGAGGCGTTCGGCTCCGGGTTCACCAGCAGCGGGGCCTTGCCGCTGCAGAATATGTCCTGGCCGGGCTACACCTACAGCTCCGGCCCATTCAATCCTGTGCTCGGCGGCGATCCGACCCACTACAATGTCGATAGCGGTGCCGTCTATGCGATGGATACGGCGAACTGGGAAGACACGATCATCGTCAACGGCGGCGTTCGCTACGACAAGTATAATTTGAGATCGTCGACCGCGGCGGCGGTAAGCCGGGTGGACTCGGGCTTTGTCAACTACAACGGCGGCATCGTCTACAAGCCGGTTCCGATCGGGAGCCTCTATGCGGCCTATGCGACCTCGACCAACCCGTTCGGCTCCGAACTCGATGCGACTGGTGCGGACTATGGCTCGAACGCGCCGACAAATACCACGATCCTTGGGCCCGAGCAGAACAAGGCAGCGGAAGTCGGCACCAAATGGGAGCTGTTCGACCGTCATCTTCTGGTGAGCGGCGCGCTGTTCCAGACCACCAAGGACAATGCGCGCGAAACCGTCGGCACCACGCTGACGTCGGGTGCAGCGTACCGGATCCAGGGTATCGACATCGAGGCCAGCGGCAAGCTGACCGATCGCTGGAGCATCTTCGGCGGCATCGTGCTGATGGAGTCGAAGGTGACCAAGAGCAACATTGCGGGCAATGTCGGCCTGCCGCTTGCCAACGTCGCGCACCAGTCGTTCAGCCTCTTGAGCAAGTACAAGTTCGACGGCGACTGGGAGCTCGGCGGGCAGGCGGTGTTCCGTTCCAAGGTCTACGGCGGCACCTTCGGTGCCAACACCGGCACGCTGATCCCGAGCTACTGGCGCTTCGACGCGTTCGTCGAGAAGAAGATCGACAAGAACTGGACGATGAAGCTCTACGCGCAGAACCTCACCAACAAGCTCTACTATGACACGCTCTATCGCAGTGCTGCGCCGTTCGTGGCTGTCGCGCCCGGACGGGCGTTCTACATCGTGACGAGCGCGAAGTTCTGATCATGTTGACGTGCCTGCCTGGCATTCTGAGCAAGGATGATGTGGCGGATTTCCGCCGCATCATGGATGCTAGCGAATGGGAAGACGGTCGGTCGACTGCCGGCGCGCAGTCGGCGATGGTCAAGCGCAATGAACAGCTCCCACCCGACAGCGACGTCGCGCGAAAGCTCGGCAACCGGATCATCTCGGCGCTGACGTCGAACCCGCGCTTCATCGCGGCGGCGGTTCCGCTCCAGATCTTCCCGCCGCTGTTCAACCGCTATGCGGCGAGCAGCGGCCACCATTTCGGCCTGCATGTCGACAATGCGATCCGCGGCGACCGTCTGACCGGCCTTCGCATCCGTACGGACCTGTCGGTGACGCTGTTCCTCGCCGAGCCGGAGGAGTACGATGGTGGCGAACTTGTGATCGAGGACACCTACGGCTCCCACGAAGTCAAGTTGCCAGCGGGCGACTGCGTGCTCTATCCATCGACCAGCCTCCATCTCGTCACGCCGGTGACGAGGGGAGCGCGGGTTGCGTCTTTCTTCTGGCTTCAGAGCATGATACGGGACGATCAAGCCCGGAGCATGATCTTCGACCTCGACACCGCGATACAGGCGCTGGTGGAACGGCTCGGGCGTGACGATCCCGAAACGGTCAAATTGACGGGTATCTATCACAACCTCATTCGCTACTGGGCCGAAGTATGAAGACCATGACCTCTAGAGCAAGCCTTGCCGCCGCCGCGATGCTGGCGGCCGCCTGGCTCGCATCCCCCGTTTCTGCCCAGACACAAACCCCTTCGGCACCGGCGCAATCGGCTCCTCAGCCGGCCCCGGTCGCACCGGCAGTCACCACGCCTGCTGTCCCGGCGCCTTCCGCGACGGCCGCTCCGGCAGCGTCCCCCGCGGCCAGCGTTTCGACCACGGCCAAGCCCGATGCGTCCGCCGCGATCGCGCCGGCCATGAAGGAGTTGTCGCCCTGGGTGATGTTCATGTCGGCGGACGTCATCGTGAAGGCGGTGATGATCGGGCTCGCCTTCGCATCGCTGATGACCTGGACCGTCTTCATCGCCAAGTCGATCGAGCTGTCGGTCGCGTCCACCAAGCTTCGTTCGGCCCTGAAGAAGATTGCTGAGACGCGATCGCTCGCCGAAGCTCAGATGGCGCTGGGCGCCAAGGAAGGCATCCTGCCGTCGTTCCTGGCGGCAGCCCTGCGCGAGGCGCGGATGTCGGCCGGCCTGTCCAGCGACGCCGGCATCAAGGAGCGTGCGGCCTCCAGCTTTTCCGAGATCGTGCGCGCCGAGGCGCGGCGGATCCGGATCGGCATGGGCGTGCTCGCGACCATCGGCTCCACGTCGCCCTTCGTCGGCCTGTTCGGCACGGTCTGGGGCATCATGAACAGCTTCATCGGCATTTCGAAGTCGCAGACCACGAACCTTGCCGTGGTCGCGCCCGGCATCGCCGAGGCGCTGCTCGCCACCGCGATCGGCCTGGTTGCGGCGATCCCCGCCGTCATCATCTACAACCACTTCTCGCGCGTGACGAAGGGCTATCTCGAGCTCGTCAGCCGCGCCTCGGGCGCCGCGGCGCGGCTGCTCTCGCGCGATCTCGACCGCAGCCACGGCAGCGTGCATTCGCGCGCAGCGGAGTGAACCATGGCCGTCTCGCTCGCAGACAATGATGACGATGACGACTTCTCGGAAACGCATGACATCAACGTCACGCCGTTCATCGACGTCATTCTGGTCCTGCTGATCATCTTCATGGTCGCCGCGCCGCTCTCGACGGTCGATCTGCCGATCGACCTGCCGACGTCGAGCGCGACGCCGCAGAAGAAGCCGGACAAGCCGACCTATCTCAGCATCAAGCCCGATCTGACGCTGGCCATCGGAGAAAATCCGGTCCACCGGACCGAGTTGATCGGGACACTCGACGGACTGTCCGACATGAGCAAGGACAAGTACGTCTTCCTGCGTGCCGACAAGTCGGTACCATATGGGGAGTTGATGGGCGTCATGGAGCTCCTGCGCTCGGGCGGCTATACGCGGGTGAAGCTGGTGGCGCTGGAAGGCGCTCCGGGAGCGCCTGCGGCAGGCGCCGCCCAGCCTTAAGAAGACAGGCCATGTCGGACGAACTCAGACCATCCCGAAAGCTCTGGATCTTGGCGGCGGTCGCGGCGCTGGTGCTCCATCTGGGTGGTGCTGCGCTCGCGCTGGCGCATCTGCAGGCCGACGACGGAGACGACGGTCTGGGTGCGGCCGGCGCCGAGTTCGCCGTCGAGATGGCATCGCCAAAGGCGCCCGAAACCGATCTTCCGCCCGGGCCCGACAGCGAAGCGATGCAGGAGCAGCAGGCGCTTCCCGAACAGAAGGCCGAGACCAAGGAAACGGAGCTGCCGAAGGATCAGTCGCAGCAGGTCGACGATCCCGATCGGGTCGTGACAGAAAACATCTCGAAGAAGCCGCAGGAGGAGGATCCGAAGATCGCGGCGGTCGAAACCCCCGCGGCCGAAGCATCACCGAAGTCGGTTGCGACGGCGCGGCAGACGCTCGATGAAGACGCGCGCGAGGCCGAGAAAGCCCTGGCGCCGGTGCTTGGGCTCGGCAAGGACATCCTCAAGATCACGGCCGACTGGAATCGGAAGATCAGTGCGCATCTCGCGGCTCACAAGGTCAATCCGGAGGGCAAGGAGCCCAGTAACCAGAAGGTCAAGGTGAGCTTTGCGATCAACCGCAGAGGAAACGTGCTTTCCGTCGACGTCGTGGAGTCGTCCGGGGACGCCGCTTACGATGCGGCCGCGGTCACGATTGTCCGCAAGTCGGACCCCATTCCGCAGCCGCCTGCCGGGCTGACCGAGGACCGGTTCGAGCGCACCGTCGACATCATCTTCACGCCCCCAGACGCGAAGAAAAAGAAGAAGACGGCTCAGCGCCAATAGAGCCGGATGCCGACATAGACCACGACCAGGCAGGCGAAGATCAGCGCCACCGGCAGCGGCCGTTTCTGGGCACCGGCGGCCGTGCCACCCCCGAAAAAGCTGGTCGCCTTCGGCTTCGGCGCCGGGGGGCGGAAAGCGGTAACATTGTCCGCTGCCGGCTCGGCCGGGCGCGGGCGCACGTCGGGCGGGGTTCCCGCGCCGCCCATCTCGGCATAATAGGCCTTGTAGATCGCGCCGATGGTGGCCTCGGTGGCCTCGCCCTCGCTCGTCCGCGCCAGCAGGTTCTGGTAGCTCACCAGGAATTCCTGGGCTTCCGCCGGCAGCGCGGACGCGCCGTTGAGCTTGGCCATCATCTTCCAGGTGGCGAAATCGGCGCGGGCGCGGGTGTCCGCGCGTCGCGCGATCAGCATATCGGCAGCTTTGACCAAGTCGGCCTCGGGCCCTTCGGCTTGTGTTCGGGTGTCGCTGTTCAACTACGCATTGCCGGTCAGGAAGAGAACAGCCTGAATCACATGACCGGTCAACGTTCGCAGTATTGCTGAAATAACATCAAGATTTAGACCGAACTGCGAACCCGCCAGCGGTAGCAGGATCAACAGGCCGATCAGGATCAGCATCCCGAATGGCTCGAGCCGGGACAGCGGCACGGCGAGGGTGCGGGGCAGCAGCCCCACCGCGACGCGCCCGCCGTCGAGCGGCGGGATCGGCATCATGTTGAACACCGCAAGCGCGGCGTTGAGCCGGATCGCATTCCAGAGGTTCTGAAGGACCCAACGCGACCAGTCGTCCAGATCCCGGGGCAGGGCCCGGATGGCAAGGCCGGCAATCAGTGCCAGCAGGATGTTGGTCACCGGCCCGGCCAGGGCCACCCAGACCATGTCGATCCGGGGGTGATTGAGCTTGCGGAAATTCACCGGGACAGGCTTGGCATAGCCGAACAGGAACGGCGAATGCGCGAACAGCAGCATCGCCGGCAGGATCACGGTGCCGAACGGGTCGATATGCTTGATCGGATTGAAGCTGACGCGGCCGAGCTGCGAGGCCGTGTCGTCGCCGAGGCGGTGAGCGGCGAAGGCATGCGCGGCTTCGTGGAAGGTGATGGCGATCAGGACCGGGAGGATCCAGACGGAGATGTCATAAAGGGAAACGTTCACGGCTCATTGTCCCGGTTCGTGCCTCGTGGCCTTGCAGCCAACCCGGCCAATCCGGTGGTGGGGCAACGCGTCAGATCAGGATATGGGACACCGGCTCCAAAATCCCAAGCTGTAAATGGTCGGCCAACAGGCCACCCACACGCGACAGGTTGCGGGCGCGGTGAAGACGGATGTCCGCCGCCGGCAGCGGCGGCAGGCCGACGCGCTCCGGCAGGATATGCAGGCTGGCGGGCAGGGTGCCGGCTTTCACGACCGTGATCGCAAGGCCCAGCGACGCGACGGCCTCGACCGCGGCCAGCGTGCGGCTGACAAAGGCCAGCCGCCAGGGCCGGCCGGTGGCATCGAGGGCGTCCGCGGCCCATTGCCGAAACAGGCAGCCCGGCGGGTAGAGCGCGACAGGCAGCGTATCCTGGGCTTCGACCGGATACGACGCAGCCGCGGCCCAGACCGCCTGCTCGCGCCGCAGCAACTCGCCATCGCCGCGTCCTTCCGGGTGCATGGCGATGACGAGGTCATAGGCTTCGCCGAGTCGGGCCGGCATCGTCGCGGTCAGCCCGGTCTCGATCTCGACGCGGATTTCCGGATGGCGTCGGGCAAAGGACGCCAGCAAGGGCGGAATGACGATCGTCCCGTAGTCCTCCATCACGCCGAGGCGGACGACCGTGTCGTGCCTGCGCACGCGGAGCGCATCGACGGCCTCGGCATTGAGATCGAGCAGCCGCCTTGCATAGACGAGGAGTTCGTCGCCTGCCGCTGTGAGCGCGACGCCGGCCCGGGTGCGTTGAAACAGTTTTGCGCCAAGCCGTTCTTCCAGGCGCCTGATCTGGACGCTGACCGCCGATTGGGTCCGGTTGAGCGTCGCGGCGGCGCGCGTGAAGGATCGATGTTCGGCGACGGCGGCAAACGCCTTCAGCAGATCAGGATCGAGAACAGGTGAGCTCATGACGAAAGCTTATCCTGGCATGACGGAAATTCCATTCCCTGTTTCGGCGCGCCTCCTATGCTGCCTGCAAAGCATCAACGGGAGGAAGCGTGGGCGAGGTTCTTGGCGTTCTGGCCGCGGTGCTGTCGAGCGCGCTGGGCGGCACTTCGATCGGCGCCACGCGCTATCTCGTGAGCAGTCTCGATCCGCTGGCGATCGGCTCGTTCCGGTTCGGCATCGGCTTTCTTCTGCTGCTGCCGCTGACGCTGCTGCGCGGCGATCGCTGGCCGGGGCGAGGGGACTGGGCCGCCGCGATCGGGCTCGGCATCCTGTTCTTCGCGCTGTTCCCGATCCTGTTCAACGCATCGCTGATCTTCACGACCGCCGCGCGCGGTGCGCTCGCGCTGTCGACACTGCCGCTGTTGTCCCTGGTGATCGGGGCCGCGCTCGGCGCCGAGGCGCTGACCTGGCGCAAATCGGCCGGTGTGGTGATCGCGACCTTGGGCGTCGCCATCGCGCTGCTCTCCGACCTGACCTCGGCGCCCTCAGGCGCCTGGCGCGGCGATCTCCTGATGACGGCGGCGGCTCTGTGCATGGCGCTCTACGGCATCTGGTCAAAGCCGTTGATCCGGCGCTCCGGCCCGATCGCCTTCACCACGATGAGCATGGCGGCGGGCGCGGTCTGCCTGATCCTGCTCTCGTATGTCCGCGGCAGCTTTGCGCCGGTCGCAGGCTTCGGCACGCCGCAATGGCTGGCGGCTGCCTATCTCGGCGCCTTTGGCGCGGCGCTGACGTTCTATCTCTGGGCCTTCGCGCTGGAGCGCACGACGCCCACGCGAGTCGCGATCTCGGTGACGGTCAACCCGATCACGGCATCGCTGGTCGGCGCCTGGCTTTTGAACGAGCCGCTGCGCTGGAATCTGGCGGCCGGCATCGTCGCGGTATTTGCTGGAATCTGGATCGCGACGACGAGCGGGCGTACTCAGCCGACAGGTGCGCCTGCGTCAGATCAGGCCTGACGTCACGCCGGGATCGTTCCCGGATATTGCGTCAGACCATCATCGAGCTTGAGCCAGGCGGGCTTCTCCGAGACCCAGATGTGCTCGGTCGGCGCGAAGGCGTTGCGATCATCGAAAACGGAAAGGGATACGCCCGCCAGCGTGCCGTTGCGCCGCCAGGCGAACAGCCGCGTGCCGCAGCGCTTGCAGAACACACGGTCGATGTTTTCGGACGAGGCGTAGCGGGCGGTGTCGCCTTCGACGCTCAGCGCGCGCTGGTCGAATTGCGCGCGGGCGAAGAAGGGCGAGCCCATCGCCTTCTGGCAGAGGCGGCAATGGCAGACGCGGACGTTGAGCGGCTCGCCCTCCGCCTTGAAGCGCACCGCGCCGCACAGGCATCCACCTTCCCGGATCATGCTGTCCTCAATAGGTTGCGCGTCCGCCCGAGATGTCGAACACCGCGCCGGTCGAGAAGGCGCAGTCCTCGGACGCGAGCCAAGCCACCATCGCGGCGAGCTCCTCGACGAGGACGAAGCGACCCTTCGGGATCTTCGACAACATGAAGTCGATGTGCTGTTGCGTCATCTGGTCGAAGATCGCAGTCTTGGCGGCCGCCGGCGTCACGGCGTTGACGAGGATGTCGTGCGCCGCGAGCTCCTTGCCGAGCGACTTCGTCAGCGCGATCAGGCCGGCCTTGGAGGCCGAATAATGTGCTGCGTTCGGATTGCCTTCCTTGCCGGCGATGGAGGCGATGTTCACGATCCGCCCGTATTTCTGCTTGAGCATGGTGGGCACGATCGCCTTGCTCACGATGAAGGGGCCGTCGAGGTTGATGCGCAGAACTTTCCGCCATTCCTCGAGGTCGGTCTCCCAGACCGGCTTGTTGACGCCGGCAATGCCGGCATTGTTGACCAGGATGTCGATCCTGCCGAAGGCTTTGAGCGTCGCATCGCGGGTCTCTTCGACGGCGGCGGTGTCGGTGACGTCGACCTTGAAGACCTTGGTCTCGCCGCCGACCTCCTTCGCCGTCTTCTCGGCGAGTGCCGCGTCGAAATCCCAGATCGCGACCCTGGCGCCGGAGGCGGTGAGGCGCTCGGTGATGGCGCGGCCAAAGCCCTGCGCGCCGCCGGTGACGATGGCGACGCGGCCGTTGAGATCGATCTTGTTCATGCCGGATGCCCCAGGCGTCAGAGCATGTAGCCGCCGTCGACGACGAGGTCGACGCCGGTGGTGAAGGCGCTCTCGTCGCTGCCGAGATAGACCGCCATGGAGGCGATCTCCTCGGCGGTGCCGAGCCGGCCCATCTTCTGGCGGGAGATGAACATCTCCTTGCCCTGGGGTCCTTGCGCGGCGGCGCGGTCGAGCATCGAGGGCGTCTCGACGGTGCCGGGGCAGATCGAGTTGCAGCGGATGCCCTTGGTGATGAAATCGAGCGCGACCGCGCGCGACAGCAGCGACACCGCCGCCTTCGACGAGCTGTAGACGTAGCGGTTCGCCGGCGGCCTCAAGGCCGCGCAGGACGAGATGTTGACAATGCTGCCGCCGCCGCCCGCGATCATGTCGGGCAGGAAGGCCTTGATGGTCCGGTGCATCGACTTGACGTTGAGGTCGAACGAGAAATCGAAGTCCTCTTCCGAGCACTCCAGGATGGTGCCGTGGTGCACGAAGCCGGCCGCGTTGAGCAGGATGTCGATCTTGCCGACGCGCTTGGCAAAGGCGTTGACGTCGGCGGTGTTGCGGACGTCGAGCTTTGCGACCTCAGCGATGCCTTCCTTGGTGAGGCCCGCGATGCCGGCTTCGTTGATGTCGGTGGCGATGACGGTTGCGCCTTCACGCGCGAACGCGAGAGCGCATGCGCGCCCGATGCCGGCGGCTGCAGCCGTGACGACGGCGCGTTTGCCCCTGAGGCGGTTGGCCATTTTCTTGTTCTCCTCGATGTGCTTATAGCCGTAGCGCAGTAGCCCGGATGGAGCGCAAGCGTAATCCGGGATCTGGCGTTTGCGGATAGGGACCCCGGATTGCGCTACGCTCCATCCGGGCTACGTGTGCTCGGTTCAGTGATTGTCCCGCGCCACGCCGAACGTGCCGGCGACGTTCTGGTAGCGCGTGGCGAGCTCCATGCAGGCACCAGTCGACTGCTGGCCGACGGTGTTGCGGTAGATCTCCTGCCAAGGCGTCTGGTTCGGCGGATGCTTGAATCCGCCGCTGGCCTTCAGCTCGGCGTGGCGCTTCTTCAGCTCCTCGTCCGAGATCAGGATGTTGGCGCTGCCCTTGTTGAGGTCGATGCGGACCTTGTCGCCGGTCTTGAGGATCGCGAGACCGCCATTGGCGGCAGCCTCCGGCGAGGCGTTGAGGATCGAGGGCGACCCCGAGGTGCCGGACTGGCGGCCGTCGCCGATGCAGGGCAGGGACAGGATGCCGCGTTTGATCAGCGCCGCGGGCGGCTGCATGTTCACGACCTCGGCGCCGCCGGGGTAGCCGATCGGGCCGGTGCCGCGGATGAACAGCACGCAGCGCTCGTCGATGTCGAGCGAGGCATCGTCGATCCGCTCGTGATAGTCCTCCGGGCCCTCGAACACGATGGCGCGGCCCTCGAAGGCGTTGAGGTCCTTCGGGTTGCTGAGATAGCGGTCGCGGAATTCCTTGGAGATCACGCTCGTCTTCATGATCGCGGAATCGAACAGATTGCCCTTCAGCACCAGGAAGCCGGCATCCTTCACCAGCGGCTTGTCGTAGGCCCAGATCACGTCGTTGTCGGGGACCGGCGCGTCCTTGCAGTTCTCGCCGATGCCGCGGCCGTTGACGGTGACGGCGTCTTCATGGATGCGCTTGTGCTTCATCAATTCGCGCACCACGGCGGGCACGCCGCCGGCGCGGTGGAATTCCTCGCCGAGATAGAAGCCGGCCGGCTGCATGTTGACCAGCAGCGGCACGTCATGGCCGACCTTCTGCCAGTCCTCGATCGACAGCTCGACGCCGATGTGGCGGGCGAGGGCGTTGATGTGGATCGGTGCGTTGGTCGAGCCGCCGATCGCCGAATTGATCACGATGCAGTTCTCGAACGCCTTGCGGGTCAGGATGTCCGAGGGCTTGAGGTCTTCCCACACCATCTCGACGATGCGCTTTCCAGTTTCATAAGCAATCTGGCCGCGCTCGCGATAGGGCGCGGGGATCGCCGCGCAGCCCGGCAGCGAGAAGCCGAGCGCTTCGGCAAGCCCGTTCATCGTCGATGCCGTGCCCATGGTGTTGCAATGGCCGACCGAGGGCGCCGAGGAGGCCACGATCTCCATGAATTCTTCATAGTCGATCTCGCCCGCGGCAAGCCGCTCGCGCGACTTCCAGACGATGGTGCCGGAGCCGGTGCGCTCGCCATTGTGCCAGCCGTTCAGCATCGGGCCGCCCGACAGCACGATCGCGGGCAGGTTGACGGTCGCCGCCGCCATCATGCAGGCCGGCGTGGTCTTGTCGCAGCCGGTGGTGAGCACGACGCCGTCGAGCGGATAGCCGTAGAGGATTTCGACGAGGCCGAGATAGGCGAGGTTGCGGTCGAGCGCCGCGGTCGGGCGCTTGCCGGTCTCCTGGATCGGATGGGTCGGGAATTCCATGGCGATGCCGCCGGCCTCGCGGATGCCTTCGCGGACGCGGTGGGCCAGCTCGAGATGGTGGCGGTTGCAGGGGGAAAGGTCGTTGCCGGTCTGGGCAATGCCGATGATCGGCTTGCCCGACTGCAGCTCGGCGCGGGTGAGGCCGTAATTCAGGTAGCGCTCCATGTAGAGCGCGGTCATGCCCGGATTATGCGGATTGTTAAACCATTCCTGCGAGCGAAGGTGGCGGCGGGAGCCGTTGCCGGCGGGGGCATGCCCATTGGTTGGCTTTTTTGTCATTGGTTTCTCCTGCAATGCAAACGCACCGGCGTCCGTCCACTTACATCAGTCCTGGGGCGTCGGCTTGTGCGATGCCGAACGGCGCGAATGATGGATCGCTGGCCCGCTGGCGGGTCGTTTCCTCACAAATCCGATACTAGTCGTGGCTACTTGGTAACGCTACCATTTTGTTCGCCACACCCGCGCCCGAAACGGACGGCCTGCTGTCCGAATGGCGCGAGGTCGAGCTTTGCCGCTCGATCACCTTGAAGCCGAGATCGAGCACCGCCTGCTCGGGACGCCGTCCGTCGATCGCCTCGATCAGCATGGTGGCGGCCGTCCGGCCCATCTCGTAGCGGTTGGTGCGCACGCTGGTGAGGGTGGGGACGGCGGACGCCATGAATTCGAGGTCGTTGAAGCCGACGATCGCGATCTGGTCAGGGACCGCGATCTCGCGGCGCCGGCATTCGAACAGGACGCCGAGTGCGAGGTCGTCATTGGCGCAGAACACCGCATCGAGGTCGGGCTCTCGCGCCAGGAGATCGGTGAACAGGGCGCCGCCGAGCGTCACCGAGGTCGGCGTCGCCGTCGTGACGACGAGGCGCTGCTCGAACAGTCCGGCGTCCTTCATGGCGGAGACATAGCCGTCCAGCCGCCGCTGTACCCTGGGATCCATGCGCGCGCCGACGAATCCGATTCTGCGGCGCCCCTGTTCGAACAGGTGCGCAACCGCTGCGCGCGCCGCATCATAGTGCGAAAACCCGATCATCATGTCGACCGGATCGGGACCGATCTCCATGATCTGCACGATCGGGCAGTCGGCGGCCTCCAGCATCGCGCGCGATTCCGTGGTCTGGTCGATGCCGGTGACGATCAGCCCCGCAGGCTTCTGTGCGAGAAACAGTCGCAGCAGCTTTTCTTCCTGGAGAATGCTGTAGCGCGTGTTGGACAACTGGATCGAGTAGCGGCCGCCTTCGGACGCGTCGTAGATGCCGCGCAGCACGTCCGAGAACACGTTGTTGGTGAGCGAGGGGATCAAGACACCGATGACCTCGGTGCGTTGCGAAGCCAGCGCGCGTGCCGCAAGATTCGGCACATAGCCGAGCTCTTTCGCCGCACTCTCGACCCGCGTCCGCTTGGCGACTGACAGCGCCTCGGGATTGCGGAAGAAGCGGGACGCCGTGATCGGGCTGACGCCGGCAAGCTCGGCGACTTCCGCCAACCGGATTTTGCCTGACTTGGTGCGTTTTCGACCCATTTGTTGCTCTTAACACAGTCAGTCCCGCAAACAAAGGAACGTTGACAGCGCTACCAGCAACGACTAACCAAAGACAAATTGCCAAAACCGCACAAACTGCCGACAATGGCGCCCGCTAAGATCGGGCTTCGTTCGGCGAAGTCTGAAAAAACAAGACGGTCGCGGCGCGAAAGGCGTCGTGGACTTTCGAGGAGGGAGCTAGATGTCGTCTGTGCAAATCCGCGACGTGCGGAAATCGTTCGGCAATTTTGAAGTCCTGCACGGCGTGACCGTACCGATCGAGGATGGACAGTTCGTCGTCCTGGTCGGCCCCTCCGGCTGCGGCAAGTCGACGCTTCTGCGCATGCTGGCTGGTCTCGAGAACATCACCTCCGGCACGATCTCGATCGGCGACCGCGTCGTCAACAATGTCCAGCCCAAGGAGCGGGACATTGCGATGGTATTTCAGAACTACGCGCTCTATCCGCACATGACGGTCGCCGACAACATGGGCTTCTCGCTGAAGCTGCGGAATGCGGGCGCCGACGAAATCAACAAGCGCGTCAAGCGCGCCGCCGAGATCCTCGCGCTCGGGCCGCTGCTCGATCGCTATCCGCGCCAGCTCTCCGGCGGTCAGCGCCAGCGCGTCGCGATGGGCCGCGCCATCGTGCGTGATCCCCAGGTCTTCCTGTTCGACGAGCCGTTGTCGAACCTTGATGCCAAGCTGCGCGTCGCCATGCGCACCGAGATCAAGGAGCTGCACCAGCGGCTGAAGACGACGACCGTCTACGTCACCCACGACCAGATCGAAGCCATGACCATGGCCGACAAGATCGTCGTCATGCATGACGGCATCGTCGAGCAGATGGGCACGCCGCTCGAGCTCTATGACAAGCCCGACAACCAGTTTGTCGCCGGCTTCATCGGCTCGCCCGCGATGAACTTCCTGAAGGGGCATGTGCGGGTCAACGGCGTTGCGACCTTCGAGGGGCCGAACGGCGTCAAGCTGCCGCTCAAGACCGCGCCTGCGGCCTCCGATGGCCGTCCCGCGGTCTACGGCGTGCGGCCCGAGCATTTCACCATCGCCGACGACGGCGCCGAAGCCGAGATCGTGGTGGTGGAGCCGACCGGCTCCGAGACGCAAGTGTTCGCCAAGATCGGCGGCGAGCAGGTCGTCGCGGTCTTCCGCGAGCGTCACCAGTTCAACCCGGGCGATAAGATCCGGCTGAAGCCCGAGCCGTCACTGGTGCATCTGTTCGATGACGCGACGGGAAAACGCCTGAACGCGTAGCGTAGCTTTGAGTTAAGATAATAAAAAAGCATCACAGGGAGGACACCATGCAAGACTTTACCCGCCGGACTCTGCTTCAAGGCGGAACGGCATTGGCTGCGACCGGCATGCTCACCGGGCCGGCACTGTTCGATTTCGCCAAAGCCTGGGCACAGAGCTCGCCCTGGAAGGCGGAGGCAGGCGCCAAGCTGACCGTGATGCGCTGGAAGCGCTTCGTGCCGGCGGAAGACGATGCGTTCAACGCGATGGTGGCGGCGTTCAAGGCTGCGACCGGCACCGAGATGAACGTGTTCAGCGAATCCTTCGAGGACGTGCAGCCGAAGGCCTCGGTTGCGGCCAATACCGGCTCGGGGCTCGACCTTGCCTGGGGCCTGCACACGCTGCCGCAGCTGTTCCCGACCAAAGTGCTGAAGATGAACGACGTCGCCGATTATCTCGGCAAGAAGTACGGCGGCTGGACCGACGCGGCCGCCAAGACCTGCAAGCAGGGCAACGATTGGCTCGGAATTCCCGTCGCCACCAACGGCGGTTACATGACGTACCGCAAGTCGGCGCTCGACAAGGCCGGGTTCAAGGAATTCCCGAAGGATTTCCCCGGCTTCCTCGAGATGTGCAAGGCCCTGAAGGCGAACAACACGCCGGCCGGCTTCGCGCTCGGTCATGCCTCGGGCGACGGCAATTCGTGGCTGCACTGGGTGCTGTGGGGCCACGGCGCTTACACGGTCGACCAGAACGACAAGATCATCATCAACTCGCCGGAGACGGCGAAGGCGCTGGAATATTGCAAGGCGCTGTACGACAGCTTCATCCCGGGCACCGCGTCCTGGAATGATTCCTCCAACAACAAGGCGTTCCTCGCCGGCGAGCTTTACTGCACGGCGAACGGCATCTCGATCTACGTTGCCGCCAAGACCGATGCGAGCAAGAAGGAGCTCGCCGAGGACACCTATCACGCGCTCTGGCCGGTCGGACCGGTCGGCAAGCCGACCGAACTGCAGCTTGCGCTGCCCATCCTCGCCTTCAACTTCACCAAATATCCGAATGCGGCAAAGGCCTTCATCGCCTTCATGCTGGAGAAGGAGAACTACGAGAAGTGGCTGGACGGCGCGCAGGGCTATCTGACGCAAACCTTGAACGCCTATGAATCGGCGCCGATCTGGAAGGCTGATCCCAAGAACGAGGTCTTCTCTCAGGCCTCGAAGCGCACGCTGCCGGCGGCCGGTATCGGCACCGTCGGCGAAAAGGCGGCAACTGCCATCGCCGACTTCATCGTCGTCGACATGTTCGCCAACTACTGCACCGGCACCAAGGATGCGAAGGGCGCGATGGCGGAAGCCGAGCGCCAGCTGAAGCGCATCTATCGCTGAGCGTCACGGAGCGGGCGGCCGTCGCGCCGCCCGCTCTCCAACATTTCGATCAGGGATATCGGGCATGGCTGATGTCGCAATTCCCCGGGCCAAGCCTCAGATGAGCGAGGACAACGCCTGGACCCGGCTCAAACACAATCGCAACTGGCTCGGCTTCTGGTTCATGGTGCCGGCCATGGCCTTCCTGATCTTCTTCCTGGCCTATCCGCTCGGGCTCGGCATCTGGCTGTCCTTCACGGACACTCGCATCGGCAGGGTCGGGCACTTCGTCGGCGTCGAGAACTATGAGTGGCTGTGGGACGATTCCATCTTCTGGCTGTCGGTGTTCAACACGCTGCTCTACACCTTCGTCGCCAGCGCCCTCAAATTCGCGATCGGACTCTATCTCGCGCTGCTGCTGAACGAGAACATGCCGTTCAAGGCGATGCTGCGGGCGATGGTCCTGATCCCCTTCATCGTGCCGACGGTGCTCTCGGCGCTGGCGTTCTGGTGGATCTTCGATTCGCAATTCTCCATCATCTCCTGGTCGCTGAAGCATCTCGGCCTGATCAATCAGAACATCAACTTCCTCGGCGACACGACCTGGGCGCGCATTTGCGTGATCTTCGCCAATATCTGGCGCGGCGTGCCGTTCGTGGCGATCACGCTGCTGGCAGGCCTGCAGACGGTGTCGCCCTCGCTCTATGAAGCGGCAACGCTCGACGGCGCCACGCGCTGGCAGAATTTCCGCTTCATCACCTATCCGCTGCTGACGCCGATCATCGCCGTCGTGATGACCTTCTCGGTGCTGTTCACCTTCACCGACTTCCAGCTGATCTGGGCGATGACGCGTGGCGGCCCGGTCAACGCCACCCATCTGATGGCGACGCTGTCCTACCAGCGCGCGATCATCGCCGGGCAGCTCGGGGAGGGCGCGGCTATATCCAGCGCCATGATCCCGTTCCTGCTCGCCGCGATCATGGTGTCCTGGTTCGGCCTGCAGCGTCGCAAATGGCAACAGGGAGAGAACAATGACTGATCTTCCTGCCTCGAAAGTCGATCTCAAGTCCGTGCTGGCGACGCCCGCGCGCGTCGATAACAGCGAGGGCATGAGCTATCTGCAGTCGGTGCCGCGCCGGCTCGTGACGCTGTATCTGCCGCTCACGATCATCGTCGTGGTCCTGCTGTTCCCGTTCTACTGGATGGCGCTGACCTCGGTGAAGCCGGACGACCAGTTGCTCGATCTCGACAGGTTCAACCCGTTCTGGACCTGGAATCCGACCTTCAAGCATTTCCACAAGCTGCTGTTCGAGAGCTACTACCCGCACTGGCTCTGGAACACGATGTATGTGGCGATCTGCGCCACGATCCTCTCGATCGTCGCGTCGGTGTTGGCTGCCTACGCCATCGTGCGCTTGCGCTACAAGGGCGCCAATCTCGTCGGCGGGCTGATCTTCCTCGCCTATCTGGTGCCGCCGTCGATCCTGTTCATTCCGCTCGCCACCGTCGTGTTCCAGTATGGCCTGTTCGACTCGCCGCTGGCCTTGATCCTGACCTATCCGACCATCCTGATCCCGTTCTCGACCTGGCTGTTGATGGGCTATTTCAAGACCATCCCGTTCGAGCTCGAGGAATGCGCGCTGATCGACGGGGCGAGCCGCTGGCAGATCCTGATCAAGATCGTGCTGCCGCTCGCGATCCCCGGGCTGATCTCGGCCTTCATCTTCTGCTTCACGCTGTGCTGGAACGAGTTCATCTACGCGTTGACGTTCCTGCAGTCGACCAGCAACAAGACGGTGCCGGTCGCGATCGTCAACGAGTTCGTCGATGGCGACATCTATCGCTGGGGGTCGCTGATGGCGGGAGCCCTGGCCGGCTCGCTGCCGCTCGTCATCCTTTACGCCTTCTTCGTGGAGCATTATGTGTCCGCGATGACCGGCGCCGTGAAGGAATGATCGCGGGGCTTGCCATGGGAACGCGCCGGAGGTGGCGCGCTCCGGCCAATAACTGAGGAGTTGAGCTCTTGCACATTCTGGTTCTGGGCGCCGCCGGCATGGTCGGCCGCAAACTCTGTGAACGGCTGCTGCGCGACGGCCGGCTCGGCAAGAGCGACATCACGAAACTGACCATGCACGACGTGGTCGAGCCGAAGAAGCCGGAGAAGGCCGGCTTCCCGGTCGAGACCGTGTCGGGCGATTTCGCAGTCCCTGGCGCGGCCGAGAAGCTGATTGCGGGCCGGCCCGATGTGATCTTCCATCTCGCAGCGATCGTCTCGGGCGAAGCCGAGCTCGATTTCGACAAGGGCTACCGCATCAATCTCGACGGCACGCGGATGCTGCTCGACGCTGTCAGGCTGGCCGGCGGCGGCTACAAGCCCCGTGTGGTGTTCACCTCCTCGATCGCGGTGTTCGGCGCGCCGTTCCCGGATGCGATCGGCGACGAGTTCTTCCATACGCCGCTGCTCAGCTACGGCACGCAGAAGGCGATCGGCGAATTGCTGCTGGCCGACTATTCCCGCCGCGGCTTTCTCGACGGCATCGGCATCCGCCTGCCGACCATCTGCATCCGGCCCGGCCTGCCCAACAAGGCGGCATCGGGCTTCTTCTCCAACATCCTGCGCGAGCCACTGGCCGGCAAGGAGGCGATCCTGCCGGTGTCCGAGGACGTTCGTCACTGGCACGCCACGCCGCGCTCGGCCGTCGGCTTCCTGCTCCATGCCGGCACCATGGATCTCGAAAAGGTCGGCCCGCGCCGCAACCTGACCATGCCGGGCCTGTCGGCGACGGTCGGCGAGCAGATCGCCGCGTTGAAGCGGGTTGCGGGCGAGAAGGTCGCCGCGCGCATCAAGCGGGAGCCCGATCCATTCATCGTCGGCATCGTCGGCGGCTGGCCGCGCAATTTCAACGCCAAGCGGTCGCTCGAGCTCGGCTTCACCACCGCCGAGAAGAACTTCGACGACATCATCCGCATTCACATCGAAGACGAGCTCGGCGGCAATTTCGTCGCCTGATCTCCGGCAGAGCGGGCCCTGGTGATGGCGAGCGTTGCTTGCATCGGCGAATGCATGGTCGAGCTCCGGCAGGCGCAAAGTGGCGCGTCTGCCGGGCAGGGCGGCGGGCTTTACTCGCGCGGCTTCGGCGGCGACACCCTCAACACCGCCGTGTATCTGGCGCGGCTCGAGGTCAAGGTCGACTATCTCACCGCGCTCGGCGACGACGGCCTGAGCGACGAGATGATCGCGGCCTGGACCGCGGAGAACGTCGGCACACGCCGCGTCGCAAGGCTCGCCGGCAAGCTGCCCGGCCTCTACATGATCCAGACGGATGCGAAGGGCGAGCGCCAGTTCTTCCACTGGCGCGACAGCGCGGCGGCGCGGCAGCTGATGAGCCTGCCGGAGACCGACGAGCTGCTCAACTCGCTGATGAGCTACGACGTCGTGTATCTCTCCGCGATCACGCTCTCGATCTACGATGCTGCGGGGCGCGATCGCCTGTTCGCGGCGATCAAGCGGGCGCGCCTGCTCGGCACCCGCTTCGTGTTCGACACCAATTTTCGCGCGCGCGGCTGGCCGAACCGCGACGTCGCCCGCGAGGTCTTTGCCGCGGCCTTTGCGACCGCCGACATCGTGCTGACCTCGACTGAGGATCTGCTCGCGCTCTATCCCGGCGAGAGCCACGATCAGCTGATGGCGCGCATCCCGACCCCGGAACTGGTGTTCCGCCTTGCCGAGCCCGTGAGCCTGCTGCGCTTCCCCGGCGGAACGAGCGAGGTCCGCGCCGAACCCATGACGAACCCCGTCGTCGACACCACGGCGGCCGGCGACAGCTTTGCCGCAGCCTACATCGCCGCCCGGCTTGCCGGTTCCGATCCGGTCGAGGCGGCCCAGGCCGGGCACCGGCTCGCCTCCGTCGTGATCTGCTATGCTGGGGCCATCATTCCGGGCTATGCCATGCCGCCGAAGAAACGGCATCGGCCGGCGGCCTCTCGCCAGGGGACCAAGTAGACGCGACCAAATGAATCGAGACCCATGACCACGACCGCCCAACAGAACCACCTCGTCGCGCTGTTCAAGGCCGCGACCGTCATTCCCGTCCTCACCATCGAGCGGATCCAGGATGCCGTGCCGCTGGCGAAAGCGCTGGTTGCCGGCGGTATCCGCACGCTGGAGGTGACCATGCGCACCCCTGTCGCGATCGAGGCGGCGAGGGCGATGATGGCCGAGGTGCCGGAGGCGGTCGTCGGCATCGGCACGATTCTCAATCCCGCCGACTTCGTCCGCGTCGAGAAGCTCGGGGTCGCGTTCGGCATCAGCCCGGGCCTGACCCCCGATCTCCTCAAGGCCGCCACCGACAGCTCCCTGCCGTTCGCACCAGGCATCGCCACGGCGTCCGAGCTGATGATGGCGCTGTCCTACGGCTTCGACGTCGCAAAATTCTTCCCGGCCGAGCAGGCCGGCGGCCTCAAGGGCCTGCGCGCCCTCGGCGGGCCGTTCCCGAACGTGCGGTTTTGCCCGACCGGCGGCATCAGTGAGGCCAATGCGGCAACCTGGCTCGCCGAACCCAATGTGGTCGCGGTCGGCGGTTCCTGGCTGTGCCCGGCGGCAGAGATCAAGGCCGGGAACTGGGCCGGCATAACTGCCATCTGCCAGCGCACGCTTCAGGCCCTGAAAGCCGCGTGAAGTCTTGCCATCCCTGGGCTAAGACTTAGCTCAGGAAAAGACCCCCAGGGAGACATGACCATGACCGCCAGCATCGTCGGATGGGCGCATACGCCGTTCGGCAAGTTTGACACCGAAACCGTCGAAAGTCTCGTCGTGCGCGTCGCCAATGAGGCGCTGGCGGATGCCGGCATTTCGGCCGGCGATGTCGACGAGATCGTGCTCGGCCATTTCAACGCCGGCTTCTCGCCGCAGGATTTTACCGCCTCCCTGGTGCTCCAGGCCGATCCGAAGCTGCGCTTCAAGCCCGCGACCCGGGTCGAGAACGCCTGTGCCACCGGCTCTGCCGCCGTGCATCAGGGCTTGCGCGCGATCGCCGCGGGCGCGGCCAAGATCGTGCTGGTGGTCGGCGTCGAGCAGATGACCCGCACCCCGGGGCCCGAGATCGGCAAGAACCTGCTCAAGGCCTCCTACCTGCCCGAGGACGGCGACACTGTCGGCGGCTTCGCCGGTGTGTTCGGCAAGATCGCCAGCTCCTACTTCCAGAAGTACGGCGACCAGTCCGATGCGCTGGCGCTGATCGCGGCCAAGAACCACAAGAACGGCGTCGCCAACCCCTTCGCCCAGATGCGCAAGGATTTCGGCTTCGACTTCTGCCGCGCCGAGAGCGAGAAGAACCCTTACGTCGCCGGCCCCCTGAAGCGCACCGACTGCTCGCTGGTCTCCGACGGCGCCGCGGCGCTGATTTTGGCCGATGCCGAAACCGCCAAGACCATGAGCAAGTCGATCGGCTTCCGCGCCACAGCGCATGCCCAGGACTTCCTGCCGATGTCCAAGCGCGACATCCTCCAGTTCGAGGGCTGCACCGTCGCCTGGCAGCGCGCGCTGGAGCAGGCGGGTGTGACGCTGTCCGATCTGTCCTTCGTCGAGACCCATGACTGCTTCACGGTGGCCGAGCTGATCGAGTACGAAGCGATGGGCCTGACCCCGAGGGGGCAGGGCGCCCGCGCCATCAAGGAAGGCTGGACGCTCAAGGACGGCAAGCTGCCGGTCAATCCGTCCGGCGGCCTCAAGGCCAAGGGCCATCCGATCGGCGCCACCGGCGTTTCCATGCATGTGATGACCGCGATGCAGCTCGCCGGCCAGGCGCCCGAGGGCATGCAGCTCAAGAATGCCAAGCTCGGCGGCATCTTCAACATGGGCGGTGCTGCGGTTGCGAACTACGTCTCGGTGCTGGAGCCGTTGAAGTAGGCCTTGTAGAGTGGGCAAAGGCGCGAAGGTGCCGTGCCCACCATCTTCCTTGCGTTAGATCATGGTGGGCCTGCCTTGCTTGGCCCACCTTAACGCTCCTGATTGATTGGCGGAAAAGCATCATGAGCACTGACTACGAAGACTCGCTGTCGATGGACGCACTCAACGATCGTATTGCGATCCTCGAGGACAATATCCGCCAGCTCATCGAGCAGGCCGCGGCTGCTTCGGGCGAGCAGAGTGAGTCGCGTATCGCCGACCGGATCAGCCAGCAGAACGAAGAGCTCGACCGGCTCCTCAAGATCCGCGAATCCCGCCAGAAGAAATAGCGGCCGATATCGCCGCGCGGCGCATGCGGCCATACCCCGGCCGCCCTTGCGCACGCGGCGTCACTGCCCTTAGCTGGACCGAAATCGCGGGGCCGCGCCTTGGCGCCTGCGCAATCGGGAGCGAACGATGGGGCCGCTGAAGGGCATCAAGGTCATCGACATGACCACCGTGCTGATGGGGCCCTACGCGACCCAGATGCTCGGCGATTACGGTGCAGATGTCATCAAGGTGGAATCGCTCGACGGAGACGTCACCCGCCTGATCGGCCCGATGCGCCATGCCGGCATGGGCCCGGTGTTCCTCAACACCAACCGCAGCAAGCGCTCGATCTGCCTCGACCTGAAGAAGCCCTCGGGGCGCGAAGCCGTGCTGCGGCTTCTGATGGATGCGGACGTGCTGGTCTACAACGTCCGTCCGCAGGCGATGGCGCGGCTGCAACTCGGCTATGACGTCGTCTCCAAGATCAATCCGCGCCTCGTCTATGCCGGCGTGTTCGGCTTCGGCCAGGACGGGCCCTATGCCGCAAAGCCCGCCTACGACGATCTGATCCAGGGCGCCACCGCGCTGCCGGCGCTCATGGCGCAGACTGGCGACGGCGTGCCGCGCTACGTGCCGAATGCGCTGGTCGACCGCATCGTCGGCCTCACCGCGGTTGGGGCGATCTGCGCCAGCCTCGTACATCGCGACCGCACCGGGCGCGGCCAGCGGGTCGACATCCCGATGTTCGAGACCATGGCCGGCTTCGTCATGGGCGACCACATGGGTGGGCTCACCTACGAGCCGCCGCTCGACAAGGGCGGCTATGCCCGCCACCTCTCGCGCGACCGCAGGCCCTACAAGACCTCGGACGGCTATCTCAGCGTCATCGTCTACAACGACAAGCAGTGGGAGAATTTCTTCAAGGCGACTAGCCGCGACGATCTGCGCGCGGATCCGAAGTTCGCCACCTTCGCCGGCCGCGCCGCCAATATCGACGTCGTCTATGCCGAACTCGCGCGCATCTTCGAGACGCGCACCACGGCGGAGTGGATCGATCTGCTGACGAAGGCCGACGTGCCCGTGATGCCGATGCATGATTTGCAGGGTGTGCTCCACGACGACCATCTGGAAGCGACGAACTTCTTCCCGGTCGTCAACCATCCGACCGAAGGCCCGATCCGCAGCATGAAGGTGACGGCGACGTGGTCGGAGACGGAGGCCGAGCCGGTGCGGCTGGCCCCGCGTCTCAACGAGCACGGCGCCGAGATTCTGCGCGAGATCGGATACTCCACAGACGAGATCGCCGCCATGGTCCGCGACGGCGTCACGCGATCAGTGCCGGAGTAGGGGATGACAATAGCTCTCTCATCCGTCATTCCGGGGCGCGCCCGCTTGGGCGCGAGCCCGGAATCCATTCCTCCTCCGCAGATGCCGCTCGATGGCTTCCGGGCTCGGCCCTTTGGGCCGCCCCGGAATGACGGGGAGGAGAGAACATGAGCTTCATCACCGGCGTCGGCCTCACGTCGTTCGGCAAGCACGAAGGTTCATCGTCGCTCGACCTGATGAGCAAGGCCGCGCAAGCCGCGCTCGACGACGCCGGGCTCAAGCGGTCGGACATCGACGGCATCCTCTGCGGCTACTCCACGGTCTCGCCGCACATCATGCTCGCCACCGTCTTCGCCGAGCACTTTGGCATCCGGCCTGCCTACGCCCACGCCGTGCAGGTCGGCGGCGCCACGGGGCTCGCGATGACCATGCTCGCCCATCACCTCGTTGACGCGGGCGTCTGCCGCAACGTCCTCGTCGTCGCCGGCGAGAACCGCCTCACCGGGCAGAGCCGCGATGCCTCGATCCAGGCGCTGGCGCAGGTCGGCCATCCCGATTACGAGGTGCCGCTGGGCCCGACCATTCCCGCCTATTACGGTCTCGTCGCCACGCGCTACATGCACGAATACGGCGTGACCGAAGAAGATCTTGCCGAGTTCGCCGTGCTGATGCGCGCCCATGCCTGCACCCATCCCGGCGCGCAATTCCACGATCCCATCACGGTCGCCGACGTCATGGCCTCGAAGCCGGTCGCAATGCCGCTCAAGCTGCTCGATTGCTGCCCGGTCTCCGATGGCGGCGCCGCCTTCGTCATCAGCCGCGAGCGGACCGGTGAGACCGGCGTGCGCATTCGCGGCTGCGCACAGGCGCACACCCATCAGCATGTCACGGCCGCACCAAGCTTGAGCGAGCTCGGTGCGGAGATCTCGATCGCGCGCGCCAAGGAGGCGACCGGCCTTGCGATCTCCGACGTGCGCTACGCCGCGATCTACGACAGCTTCACCATCACGCTCGCGATGCTGCTGGAAGACCTCGGACTCGCCGGTCGCGGCGAGGCGGCCGCGCGGGTGCGATCAGGCCATTTCAGCCGCGACGGCGCCATGCCGCTGAACACCCATGGCGGGCTGCTCAGCTACGGCCATTGCGGCGTCGGCGGCGCGATGGCGCATCTGGTCGAGGCGCATTTGCAGATGACGGGGCGGGCGGCGAACAGACAGGTCCGCGATGCCTCCATCGCGCTGCTGCATGGCGACGGCGGCGTGCTGTCGTCCCACGTGAGCATGTTCCTGGAGCGGGTGCGATGAGCGAGCGTCTGGCCGACTGGACCAAGGGCAACGAGGCCATCACCTACCAGACCTGCACCGCGTGCGGACACGTGCAGTATTTCCACCGCGCCTTCTGCTCGGCCTGCGGCGAATCGGACCCGCGCGAGCAGCGCGCGAGCGGCAAGGGCAAGGTCTACGCCACCTCGCTGGTCTGCCGCGCCGCCACGCCCGAGACACGGGCGCACGTGCCCTACAACATCCTGCTGGTCGATTGCGCGGAAGGGTTTCGCATGATGGCCCACGGCGGGAACGATCTCGTCATCGGCGATTCGGTTGTCGTGAGCTTCAAGCCGTTTGCGGGAAAGCTTGTGCCGTTCTTCACGAGGGAAACGTAACGGGATTCGTCATTCGGGGGCGGTCGTAGGACCGAGCCTGGAACGGGTATTCTGGGCCTGGCCTGTGCGAGGGCCACCCCGGAATGACGAAAACTCTGAAACTCAACGCCCGTAGAACAAGATGCTGGCGATGACGAGCATCGCCGTCACCGCCAGCATATGCGCGAGCGCTCCCGAGGCCGCCCCCTTGGTGGCTTCCTTCATGCCGTTTTCTCCCTAGACTTGGGCGTGACTCGTCAATGCGCGGCTAGCGCACTCGACGGCCAATTGTTTTTACTCGGAACACCCCTTGCGAGTATCCGCCGCGATTTGTCCCCACGCAGCGAATATCGACTGTCCCAAGGTCGATCAGCAATGCGGCGGCAATTTGACTCCTTGATGTTGCTCCTGCGTTCGTGCGCGAATAGAGTTTTTGGGAACCTATCCCGGCAACGACAATGAGCATCAAAGGCTCAGGAAAAACTTCAGGAAAATCATGGCCCGCATCGATTACAGCGACCCGTCCAAGGCATCCGACCGCACCCGCGAAATTCTCGACAAGAACCGCAACGCCAACATCTTCCGCATGATGGCGCACTCGCCGAGCTATTTCGAGCAGTACTGCCGCTTGGGCGGTGCGATCCGCCACAAGGGCGAGCTCGATCCGATCGTGCGCGAGCTTGCGATCACGCGCACCGGAATCTTGTGCGAGGCGCCGTACGAGATCGTCGCGCACAAGCGCATCGGCAAGAATGTCGGCGTCACCGACGCGCAGAACGAGGCGCTCGAGAACTGGCAGGCCGCGACGTGCTTCAACGAGGTGCAGCGCGCAGCGCTCGCGTTCACCGACGAGATCGTGAAGCTGAATAAGCCGACGGATGCGACCTTCAAGGCGATCGCGTCGAAGCTGACACCGGCCGCGCTGGTCGAGCTCCAGCTCTCGGTCGGCTTCTACATCATGACCTCGAAGTTCCTGGAGACGTTCGAGATCGACCTCCAGCCCGTCACGGAAGTGGTGGGCTGATCCAAGGCTTGGCTTGCGAGGGATGCTCATGACGATCGATGAATACGCGGCCTGGGCCGCAACCATTGCCAAGGTCGATGAGCATCCGACCAACGAGCGGCTGTCCTATCTCGGCCTCGGACTCGCCGGCGAAGCTGGCGAAGTCGCCGAGCACATCAAGAAGCTCTTGCGCGACGATTGGCTCGACAAGGCGGGTCTCGTCGAAGAGCTCGGCGATGTCGTCTACTACTGGGCCTGCCTGTGCGCCGCCACCGGCCAGCAACCATCGGCGCTGCTCGACGCCAGTGCCGCCAAGATCAGGCGACGCATCAGCGAGGCGGCGAGCCGGTAGGCTGAGTTTACGTCGACGTCAGGATATCCACCTTCGCGTTGGCGACGATCAGGCGGTCGGCGAGGAGCTGCGCCAGGTTGCGCATGACGCGCTCGCTGGCGCGCGGATGCTGCTTGCGGAAGCGCTCGAAATCCTTCAGCGGAACCTCGAACGCGGTCGCCGCCATGTCTGCGAACACGTCGGCCGAGCGCGTCGGCTCCAGCAGCGCCATTTCGCCAAAGGCCATGCCGGCGGTGAGCGTTGCCAGGCGCACGCCGTCGGGCAAGGTGACGTGCACCGCGCCGCTGCGCAGGAAGAACAGGGCGTCGGCGGGATCGCCGCTGGTGAGGATCTTCTCGCCGGACCGAAAGGTCCTGATCGTGCAGATCGAGGCGAGGTCGGTCAGCTCTTCCTCGCTCATGCCCTCGAGCAGCGGTTGCTCGGCAAGCTCGGTGGTCTCGTGAAAGTCGATCGAGCCGCCATAGCGGTAGACGATCTGGTCTTCGGCCCATTCGATCGCGGTGTCGAGCAGATAGAAGTCGCGGACGTTCTTCAGCTCGGCGGTCCATTCCCGCAAGGAGTCCCATTCCTTGGAGGCGCGCCTGACGCCTGAAATCACGACGGTGACATTCAGCGCCGCGAGCTCCTCGAACGCTTCGGCGATCAGCCGGGCGCCTGCGCGGGTGGTGGAGGTGACGCGGTGCAGGTCGAACACGACGATTTGCGGCCGCGGCCGTCCGGCCAGCCGCCGTGAGACGTAGTCCACTGCCGACAGCGACAACGTTCCGACCAGCTCGATGACCCGCACCTCCTGCTCGTGCACGGCCAAAATCTCCCGTTCCTGCGGCCGGCGCACGCGGCGCGACGGGCTCCTGCCGATGTCGTAATCGGCGATGACGGCGTTGCGGGCATCGTCGCTGCGGTTGAGCATGTGCAGGTCGTAATGCGAGGACAGCGCCTCGCAGACCTTGATGCCGCGCACGCTGTTACCGTGCTTGTCGAGCCTCGGCGAATAGCTGCCGAGCCCAAGCCGGGCAGGGAGTGCGGCCAGAATGCCGCCGCCGACACCGCTCTTGGCGGGAATGCCGATCCGGTAGATCCATTCGCCGGCATAGTCGTACATGCCCGACGAGGTCATCACCGAGAGGGTGCGCGAGATCGCGTAAGGCGTCAGCACCTGCTCGCCGGTGACCGGATTGACGCCGCGATTGGCGAGCGTCGCCGCCATCACTGCGATGTCGCGCGCGGTGACCAGCACGGCGCATTGCCGGAAATAGACGTCGAGCACGGCCGCGACGTTGTCCGAGATCACCGCGTTGGTCTTGAGCAGATAGCCGATGGCGCGGTTGCGGTCGCCGGTCTGGCTTTCGGACGCATAGACGGCCTCGTCCACGGCAAGGTCGCGTCCGGCAAAGCGGCTGAGCGCGAGGCGGATCTGCTCGAAGGCTTCCGCACCCTTGCTGTCGTAGATCAGCCCGGTGCAGGCGATCGCGCCGGCATTGACCATCGGGTTGAACGGATGGTTCTCGGCGTTGAGCCGGATGGAATTGAAGGGATCGCCTGATGGTTCGACGCCGATCGCGCTCTCGACTTTGCCTGCGCCGAGGAGGTCCAGCGCCAGCGCAAACACGAACGGCTTCGACATCGACTGGATGGTGAAGGGTACCCTGGAATCGCCGACCTCGTAGACGTGGCCGTCCAGTGTCGCGAGGCTGATGCCAAAATAGGCAGGATCGGCCTTGCTCAGCTCCGGGATGTAGTCTGCGACGTGGCCCGACGTCTCGGCCGAGAACTCGTTCAGGCAATTGTCCAGAAACCGCAGCAAGGGCGGTTTCGAACGGGTCCAGGCGGCGGCGAGAGGCGAGAGCGGTGTCATCGCCTCACTTGTGCAACGCAATCAGGGGACGCGCAACCCATCCGGCATCACAGGCTGGCGTCGGATCAGCAGAAGCGCGATCAAGATCGTCGGCAGGAGGATCCCAAGGCCGAGCAGCGTCACCTGCATCTGCGACAGCGGCATGATTCCGCCGCCGGGCGTCGCCACCACGAAGCCGCCGATCACCAGCAGCACGCGGATCGGCCATTCCAGGCTGCCTGTGCCGCGCAGGTCGCCGACGAAGGGCTGGTAGCCCTGAATGCCGCCGCAGATGAACAGCGTGCCGAACGCGGCCAGCCCCATCAGGCCGAGGCCGGCGAAATAGGGGCTCGGCCCTTGCAGCACCAGCGCCGGATTGAGCACGAAGAAGAACGGGATGAAGTAGATGATGCTGCCGACCCACATCGATTCCCAGCCGGTCTTCATCGCCGGCGAGCCGGCGATGCCTGCGGCGGCGAAGGAGGCGATCGCCACCGGCGGCGTGATCGACGACAGCATGCCCCAATAGAAGATGAACATGTGCACCGCCATCCTGTTCAGCCCGAGCTTTTCCAGCGCGGGCGCGACCAGGATGGCGAGGAAGATGTAGCAGGCCGTCGTCGTCAGCCCGAGGCCGAGGATCAGGCTGGTTAGGGCGCACATGCCGAGCAGCAGGAACGGATTGTCGCCGGCGATGTGCAGCAGGTCGTTGGCGAGGCTCGACACCACGCCGGTCATCGAGAACGCGCCGATCAGCAGGCCGCAGCCGGCGAGGATGCCGACCAGCTCGACGAAGGTGCGGCCGTTCACTTCCAGGAACTTGCCGATCGTTGCCAACGTCCAGCGCGTGTCCTTGGAGAAGAGCTGGTTGAGCACCAGGAGCAGTGCGGTGGCGTAGAACGGCGCGTGGCTCTCGCGCTTGAAGTAGAGCAGCATCACGATCAGCAGCGCGATGACGAAGACGTAATACCAGCCGTCCTTGATCGTATCCATGACGCGCGGCAGCTCGGCGCGCGGAATGCCCTTCAGCCCGTGACGCGCGGCGTAGGAGTCCACTTGCATGAACAGGCCGACATAATAGAGCGCAGCCGGAATGATCGCGGCGAGCGCGACGTCGGCGTAGCTGACGTTGAGGAACTGCGCGATCACGAAGGCCGTGGCCCCCATCACCGGGGGTGCCAGCACGGCGCCGGTCGAGGCGCAGGCCTCGATCGCGCCGGCATAGGAGGCGCGAAAACCGCTCTTCTTCATGACGGGGATGGTCATGGTGCCGGCCGTCAGCACGTTGGAGATGATCGAGCCCGACATCATGCCGAGCAGGCCGCTGGCGAAGATGCAGACCTTCGCCGCGCCGCCGCGGAAGGTGCCGCACAGCGCGAAGGCGAGGTTGATGAAGAACTTGCCGGCACCGGTCATCATCAGCGCGGTGCCGAACACCAGGAACCCGATCACGGTGTCGGCAAAGGCCTGGATCGGTATGCCGAGCAGGCTTTCGCCCGACAGCACGTGATAGGCGGTCGCCTGTTCCAGCGTCGATTGCGTGCCGCGGAACGGCCCGAGCCAGCCGGCCTCCGCGAACAGCGGATAGACGGTGAAGGGGAGCACGCTGAGCAGCAGGCTCCAGCCGCCGGTGCGGCGCAGCGCCTCCATCAGCATTACCCACATGACGAGGCCCGCCGCGATCACGTTGTTCGGCGCGCCACCGAATTCCCAGCCGGCCTCGGCAGCCTTCCGTACGTTCGACATCAACAGCAGCGCCGCGGCGAAGGTCACGACGAACAGGACGAGGTCGTACCAGGGAATCCGGTCGAGTGGCGCGCTCTCGGTGCCGGGGAAGATCAGGAAGGTGAACGGCAGCATCAGCGCGATCAGGAGATAGAAATACTCCGTGTTGAGCTGGGTATAGCCGATGAAGAATCGTAGCGAGAATTGCTGGTTGATGCAGAGCAGGATGGTCGCAGCGGTCGCGGCCACCAGCAGCCAGCGCCAGGCGCCGCGAAGCGCGCGCACGCGCGTGACCTCGGCCTCCTGCATGTTGCCGGCGGCGCCATGCGGGTCGTCGAACACGACCCGCATGGGCTCGTCTTGCGGGGTGGTGGCAGTGGAAGCAGACATCAGATGGACCCCGCGCGTGGGCTATTCAACGCTTTGGACTATTCCTCAAACCCGTTCGGCATGTCGGCCTTCGCGAGCGCCGCTGCGCGCGCCTTCATCCAGCCGTCGAGGAACGCCTTGTCGTCCGACGGCGGATTGGACTTGCCGTACTCCGTCCATGCGGTGCCGAGCACCTCTTGCCGCTTGATCAGCTTGGTGTTGTGCGCCTCCTGCGCATCGCTCCATTGCCCGGCTTCCTTCAGTGCTTTCACCGCTCCGGGATGCACGGGCACCACCCAGTTCTTGGTCTGGCGGTCGGCTGCAAGCCCGCCCGCGCCGGGCGCGGAGTCCTTATAGGCGTCGTAGTTGACGATCATCGCCTTGGTCATCGCATAGACCTGGTCGGCCGGTTGCGAGGCGTACGTAACGAAGATCGGGTAGGGGTAGTTGCCGAGCTCGACCGGCTTTTCCGGCGAGATGCCGGCGCCGCAGGTGGCGACCTGCGGGAAGAAGAACGAGCCGACCTTCTGCATCCGCGCCCAGCCCTCTTTGTCCTTGGCCGGCAGTGGCGGCCAGATCAGGCCGCGCGGCGAGGTCTCGGCTTCCTTGGCGGGGCCGGTGATCGTGGTGCCGAAGGCGGCATCGACGTCGTTGTTGATCAGGCCCTTCCACATCGCGCCGTAGCTCGCGAATTCGACGGCCTTGACGTCCTTCTGCGTCAGCCCGGCGAAGGCGAGCACTGCGAGCGAGTTCTGGTTCAGCGCGGGCGAGCCGACCACGAAGCCGACACGCTTGCCCTTGAGATCCTTCAGCTCCTTCACGCCGGTGTCGGCGGCAACGCCAAGCGAGCCGCAGTTGCAGTCGACGGTCGAGAGCATGATCTGGAGCGGCTGCGGGCCCCACTCCCTGGCCCCGAATTCGAACACGCCTTCCTGCGCGAAGTAGGTGCCCGATCCCATCGCCGAGGATGCCGCGCGTTTGGAACGCAACGGCGCGAGGCGGGCGACGTCGTTGCCTGCGGGGAGCACGCGCACGTCGGTGCCAAACTTGTCCTTCATCATCTTGCCGACGCCGACGGCGATGTTGAAGCCGGCGGTGCCGGTGTCATAGGCGGTGAAGGTCAACGTCGCCGGTAGCTTGATGTCTTCGGCGGATGCATAGCGTGTAGACGCAAAAGAAATGCCCGCAACCAAGGCAGGCGCGAGCATGAACAGCCCACGAAGCATGTTTCCCTCCAATGATCCTCGCTTTGCTGCGAGGGTTTTCTTTCTTTGTTTGAAACAACGTTTTGTTTGCAAGAGATCATGTCATCGCCATCAAGCGATGGCAACGCCGTACCGCGCATGCAGGAATGAGGCTGACAGATTGTCGCGGAAATGACGGAGGATGCAGTCAGTTCGCGACAATCGCGATCGCCTGTCCCTCCGCAACGACGTCGTCGAGCTTCACCAGAAGTGATGTGATCGTGCCGCCCGCTGGCGATGGCACCGGTATCTCCATCTTCATGGCTTCGACCACCACAACGTCGTCGCCATCGTCGACGGTTCCTCCAACTTGCACGGGAGTTGCGCAGATGCGTCCGGCGACCTCCGTGACGATCTTAATTTCTGGCATGCCATCGCCTTTTTGTTGTCGTCGCAAAATGCCTGAGGTAGCGTCGTCTGCAAGTGGAATTTAATTCCGCACAGCGGAACAGACGGTAGGGAACATGGGACGACGATCCGAGCGGTTGAGTAGGCAGGGCGTGCTCGCTGGCGATGCCGGTGAGGGAGATGTCATTCAGGTGGTGTCGCGCGCGTTCGACGTGTTGCGATGCTTCGAGGGCCACGACAGCAGGCTCGGCAATCTCGAGATTTCCAATCGCTGCGGCCTGCCGCGTTCGACGGTGTCGCGGCTCACGCACACGCTGACGCGCATGGGCCAACTGGTCTATCTGCCGCGCGACCAGAAGTATCGCATCGGTCCGAGCGCGGTGGCGATGAGCGCTTCGATGATGAAGGGCGCGCAGCTGCGCAGCATGATCCGCCAGCGGCTGCAGGAAGTCGCCGAGCAACTTCCGGGCACGGTCGGCTTCGTCGTTCCCGATCGCTTCCATCTCGTCTATCTCCAGTTCGCGCGCTCGGCTTCCGCGCTCGGCCTGCACGAGGGCACCGGCAGCCGCATTTCGATGGCCTCGACTGCGGCGGGCGCGGCCTACACGGCGGCGCTGGCGCCCGAAATCGGCGATGCCTTCATCAACGACATGGAGCGGGAAGCGCCCGAGGCTGCGAAGATCCTGCGGCCCCGCATCGAAGCCAACCGGCAGTCGCTGCGCGAGCGCGGCTATGTCACGGCCTGTGGCCTGTGGAGCCCGCACATCAACGGGCTCGCGGTGCCGATCTGGTCACCGCAGTACCAGACCTTCGTCGTCATCACGATCGGCCTTCTGTCGGCGATGTATGACGAGCAGCGTCTGCATGACGAAGTTGCTCCGCCGATGCTCGCGCTCGGCCGCTCGCTCGGCAGCCTGATGGAGGGTGCGGAAAGCGATGCCTTCGCCAATCGCATCTCGCGTAAACCGGTCGCAATGGCCGTGCATAACAATAACAAGCCGATCAATTCGGAGGGAGTGAATGAACTGGAAGCCGGAACTCGACGAGCTCGCCCGGCGCGAAGCCTTCGCGCGGGAGATGGGCGGCGTTGACAAGGTCAAGCGACAGCATGACCAGGGCCGGCTGACTGTTCGGGAGCGTATCGACAAGCTGATCGACAAGGGCAGCTTTCACGAGATCGGTGCCGTCTCCGGCATCGGTGAGTACGATCCCAGCGGCGATCTGAAGAAATTGACGCCGGCGAACTGCGTGTTCGGCCGCGCCCGCGTCGACGGCCGCACCGTCGTGGTCGTCGGCGACGATTTCACGGTGCGCGGCGGCTCGGCGGATGCGTCGATCTCGGCAAAGCCCCTGATGGCGGAGGAGATGGCGCACGACTTCCGCCTGCCCATCGTCCGCATCATCGAAGGCTCCGGCGGCGGCGGCTCGGTGAAGACGATCGAGACCAAGGGCGCGGCCAATCTGCCCGGCGGCATTGGCGGTACGCGCTGGTATCGCTTCACGACCGAGAATTTGTCGCGGGTGCCTGTGGTCGCGCTCGGCCTCGGTTCGGTCGCGGGCCTCGGTGCCGCGCGCCTTGCTGCCAGCCACTATTCGATCATGACCCGGAAGTCCGCGATGTTCGTTGCAGGGCCGCCGGTGGTGAAGGCGCTCGGGCAGGACCTCTCCAAGGAGGAGCTCGGCGGCGCCGACATCCAGACCCGCGCCGGCGCGGTCGATCATGCCGTCGACACCGAGGAAGAGGCCTTTGCCTGCGCGCGGCGGTTCCTGTCCTACCTGCCGTCGTCGGTTTACGAGCTGCCGCCGACCTTGCCCTGCACCGACAATCCCGAACGCGGCGACGAGGCGCTGATGAGCGCGGTGCCGCGCAACCGCAAGCAGGTCTACAAGGTGCGCCCGATCGTCGAATCGGTCGTCGACAAGGGTTCGTTCTTCGAGGTCGGCAAGAATTTCGGCAAGCCGGTCATCGTCGGCCTCGCGCGGCTCGAGGGCAGGGCGGTGATGGTGCTCGCCAGCGACAGCTTCCACTATGGCGGCTCGTGGACCGCGGATGCCTGCCAGAAGGTGGTGCGCTGGGTCGACTTCGCCGAGACCTTCCACCTGCCGATCGTCTATCTCATGGACTGCCCCGGCTTCATGATCGGCCTCGATGCCGAGAAGGCGGCGACCATCCGCCACGGCGTCCGCGTCATGGCCGCGGTCAACCAGACCACCGTGCCCTGGTGCACGGTGATCCTGCGCAACGCGTTCGGTGTCGCCGGTGTCGTGCATCAGCCGGCCGACCGCTTCTCGATCCGCTACGCCTGGCCGTCGGCCTATTGGGGCTCGCTGCCGCTCGAAGGCGGAATCGAGGCCGCCTACCGCGCCGACATCGACGCGGCCGAGGACAAGGCAGCCAAGCTGGAGGAGATCCAGGAGCGCCTCAACAAGCTGCGCTCGCCGTTCCGCTCGGCCGAAAAGTTCTGGGTCGAGGAGATCATCGATCCCCGCAAGACGCGCTCGTTGCTGTGCGAGTTCGCGCGTCTGGCGGAGCCGCTGCGCAAGGCGGGGCCGCCGGGGAATTTTTCGATCAGGCCCTAGCATCCCTGTGCCAAGCCGTGATGCTCGTGCCCCGGACGCAGCGCAGCGCTGCCGGCGATGCGAAGCATGGTCCGGCGGTGGTGCCCTGCAGAGCCGGGGCCCATGCCACAGCGAGTCCGGAGTCTGCTGGGTCCCGGCTCAGCGCCGCAACGCTACGCGTTGCAGCGCGTCCGGGACACGAGGTGCGGCGTCCAAAGCCCTTCCACGGCAAAACAATAACGCGCTAAACTCCGCCAACAAAAAAGCAGGAAACGCCAATCGTGCATGACTTCATTATCGTGGGCGGCGGCTCGGCGGGGTCCGTGCTGGCCCACCGGCTCTCCGCCAAGAGCGCCAACAAGGTCCTGCTGTGCGAAGCCGGTCAGGACACGCCTCCCGGCAACGAGCCGGCCGAGATCAGGGACAGCTATCCGGGCACTGCCTATTTCGATCCGCGCTTCCACTGGACCGAGCTCAAGGTCACGACGCAGGTCGTCAGCCACAACAATCCGAACGAATCCCGTCCGCCGTTGCGCAAATACGAGCAGGCGCGCGTGCTCGGCGGGGGATCTTCGATCAACGGCCAGATGGCCAATCGCGGCGCGCCGACCGATTACGACGAATGGGACGCGCGCGGCGCCGAGGGATGGACGTGGAATGACGTGCTGCCCTTTTTCAAGAAGGTCGAGCGCGACCTCGATTTCGACGGCCCCTACCACGGCAAGGACGGCAAGATCCCGGTCCGCCGCATCCCGCGCGAGCACTGGACCAAGCACTCGCAGGCGTTCGCCGAGGCCTTCCAGCAGGCCGGCCATCAATTCCTGCCCGACCAGAACGGCGAGTTCGTCGACGGCTTCTTCCCGGTGACGCATTCCAACCAGGCCGAGCAGCGTGTCTCCGCCGCGATGGGCTATCTCGATCGCGACACCCGCAAGCGCGCCAATCTCACCATCTCCACCAACACGCAGGTGCGCGAGCTGCTGTTCGAAGGCACGCAGTGCGTCGGTGTGAAGGCGATCGTCGACGGGCGCGAGCAGGAATTCCGCGGCCGCGAGATCATCCTCTCCAGCGGCGCGATCCACTCACCGGCGCATCTCTTGCGTGCCGGCATCGGCCCGGTTGGCCACCTCAAGGACCTGGGAATTCCCGTGCTGATGGGATTACCGGGCGTGGGCCAGCGTCTGATGGATCATCCCTCGATCTCGCTGTCGTCCTTCGTCCGCCGCGGCGCGCGCATGAACGAGCACACCAGGCGCCACATGCAGCTGGGCCTGCGTTATTCGTCGGGACTTGCGGGCGTGCCGAAGGGCGACATGTTCGTCGTCCTGCTCTCGAAATCGGCCTGGCATGCGGTCGGCGAGCAGATCGGTTCGCTCCTGACTTTCGTCAACAAGACCTATTCGGAGACCGGACAGGTCAAGCTGGCCTCGCGCGATCCGTCCGCGGAGCCCATCGTCGAGTTCAATCTCCTGTCAGACCGGCGCGATCTCGATCGCCTGATGAGCGGCTTCCGCAAGATGGCGGCCATTCAGATGAGCGACATCGTGAAGCAGGTGACGGACAAGCCGTTCCCGGCCGCCTACACCGACAAGGTCCGCAAGATCGGCGTCGTCAACACCAGGAACAAGATCCTGACCAGGATCGCGGCGACGCTGATGGACGGACCGGCGGCGCTGCGCCACTACATGATCGACAATTTCGTGGTGGAGGGCTTCACCTTCGATCAGGTGATGAACGACGACGAGGCGCTGGAAGCTTTCGTGCGCAAGGCGACCATCGGCGTCTGGCACGCCTCCTGCTCATGCCGCATGGGCCGGGCCGACGATCCGATGGCGGTGGTCGACAATCAGGGCCGCGTCAGGGGTATCCAGGGCCTGCGCGTCGTCGACGCCTCGATTTTCCCGGTGGTGCCGTGCGCCAACACCAATTTCCCGGTGCTGATGTCGGCCGAGAAGATCGCGGCTGCGATCATGCAGTAGGGGATGGCGTATGATGCCAATTCGGGCGGCAGCGCGACGCGCATTCACGCGTGCTCTCTGCGCGGCTATGCCGTGGTCAATCCGCGCGGCTGAGAAACAGTGAGGGTGCCCCCGCTCCGTCGCAGCCGGAGCACCTTGGCGCGATTTGCGGGCCGAGTGCGCGCCGGGCATTCTTTTCCCGCGTGTATCGCTCTTCTCTGTTTTGTTTCACTTGTTGTAGTGGCGACCGAACGGCCGACCTGCGACGTTAAACCCGCGTTGATGCGACCTGGATCCCGCAGTCCGCGGGGGCCCGCGTCTTCCGTGGGGCTGGACGTTGAGGACGATCGTCATGCATGGCAGAGCCGGATCATTGTCGCGAGCATTCAGGCGCATGCCGCCGTTGCTCATCCTTCTGGCTGCGGTGTCTTGTCCATTGCCTTCGGGCGTGGAGGCCGCCGACCGCCGTATCTCGAGACAGCAGGATGCGGCCGGCCAGTCCGATGGGCAGTTCGTGTCGCTCGGCGTCGGCAAATCCTTCGTGCTCGACCTTCCGCGCGATGTGAAGGACGTGCTGGTCGCGGACCCCAAGATCGCCAACGTCGTGCTGCGATCGGCGCAGCGCGCCTACGTCATCGGCGCGGCGGTCGGGCAGACCAGCGTGGTGTTCTTCGACGATACCGGCCAGTCGATCAGGGCCTATGACATCGCCGTCAAGCGTGACCTGAACGGTGTTCGCGCCGCGTTGAAACAGGCGCTTCCCGCCGCCAACGTCCAGATCGACGGCGTCGGCGACGGCGTCATCCTGACCGGTACCGCCGCGACGCCCCTGGAGGCCCAGCAGGCCAGCGACATCGCCGCGCGCCTCACGGGCGGCGCCGACAAGGTCGTCAACTCGATCACGGTTCGCGGCCGTGACCAGGTGATGCTGAAGGTGACCGTCGCTGAGGTCTCCCGCCAGATCATCAAGCAGCTGGGCGTCGATCTCAGCACGAGTCTCAGCTCTGGCACCTCGGTGGTCAGCTTGACCAATGCGAATCCGTTCACGGCTTATGGCAAGAATCTCGTCGACGGCAACAATGTCTCCTTTTCGGCGGGTGGAACGACCGCGACGCTGAGGGCGATGGAGAATGCGGGGGTGGTGCGCACCCTGGCGGAGCCGACGCTGACGGCGATCTCGGGAGAGGCGGCGACCTTCATTTCCGGCGGCGAATTTCCGGTTCCCGCGGGTTATTCCTGCGATCCGACCACCCATGTGTGCACCACGCAGATCAGCTTCAAGAAGTTCGGGATGTCGCTCAGCTTCACGCCGGTCGTGCTCACGGAGGGCCGCATCAGCCTGCATTTGATGACCGAGGTGTCGGACCTCTCGAACGAGAATTCGATCACTCTGTCCCAGGCCGTGAGCGACAGCACGACCAACTCGCTGACCGTGCCGTCGATCAAGACGCGCCGGGCCGAGAGCACGCTCGAAATTCCCTCCGGCGGCTCCATGGCCATCGCGGGCCTGATTCAGGACCAGACCAAGCGGGCGGTGAACGGCTTGCCCGGGCTCATGCAGGTGCCGCTGCTGGGCGCGCTCTTCCGCAGCCAGGATTTCGTCAACAATCAGACCGAGCTCGTCGTTCTCGTGACGCCGTACCTGGTCCGCGCCGTGAGCCCGAGAGAGTTGTCGCGGCCGGACGACGGCTTCGTCGCCTCGAGCGACCCGCAATCCGCTCTCATCGGCAACATCAACCGAATCTACGGCGGAACCAGGCCGATGGGAGGCCGCCGCGGCGATATCGGCTTCATCACCGACTGACGTGCTGGCCGGCAACGTTCAGGCAATCCCGCAACATCTGTAAACATCTTCGTCAACCTCCTGCGGCCATCGGGGCCGATGAAGCCGTCGGACGGCCCGCGTGAAAAGGTCCGCTGCAAGGTGGCTTACAACGTCACGAAGCCCGGACGATCCCTGACGCTCGACCTGCGCTGCACCAGCGATCCGTACAAAATGGTGCTGTCGGCCAACGTCGAGCAGAGCGGGACGGAGCTGTCAGGCGACTGGTTCGAGAGCGAGTATCGGCAGGGCGGCAAGGTCTATGGCACCAATAAGGGTGGTCTGATCGAGGCGCGCATCGAGGGCAACACCGTCGCTGCGCTGGTGACGATCCAGACCAAAAGCAACCATCAATCCTTCCTGATGGAAGCGCCGGGCTCGTGGATGTCGGAGGTGGCGATCGAACTGAACGAGGACGCCAGGTGACGTCGACCCATGCGGGCTCTCCCCGATTTGTCACAGTCGATTGCCGGACGGGCGGAAGCCACACTGTCGCCGCCGGCGGCTGGTTGCTCAGTCCGCATGCAAGCTCCCATCTCCGGTTCACTCCTATGACTCCCGCATTCCGCGCCGCGAGCTGTTTTCTCGTCGTCGTATTCTCCCTCGTTTTCGTCTCTGGTGTTCACGCGCAAATGCCTCCAGGAGGTCCGGCGCAGGGAGGCGCAACGCCGCCGCGCGTCGATCCGCTGCCGGACGGCCCGCTGATCTGGGACTACGACCGCGACGGCACCTACACCTGCGATGAATGGAAGCGCTACATGGAGCAGCTGTTCCGGTTTGCCGACCAGAACCGGAATGGCTTTCTCAGCGCATCGGAATTCCCCGCTATCCGTCGCGCCGAGCGGACCTTCGCCCAGGCAGAGCTTGGATATTTCGACGACGACCACGACGGCAAAGTCAGCCGCTCCGAGTTCGTGGACAAGCCGAGCCGCTTCATCGGCCAGTACGACAAGAACGCCGACTGCAAGGTTACGGCCGCCGAGCTGAAGGGCGGCACATCGTCGCCTTCGCCGGGGCCGGGTGGTCCGGGCGGCCGGGGAGGCGCCGGAGGTTTCGGCGCGAAGTTCTAGCTCACAGCCGCAGCACCTTGCCGGGATTCATGATGTTCTGCGGATCGAGCGCGCGCTTGATGGTTCGCATGACGTCGAGCTCGATCTTCGAGCGGTAGTGGCTGAGCTCGTCGAGCTTGTCGATGCCGATGCCGTGCTCCGCCGAGATCGAGCCGTCCATGGAGGTGATGAGATCGTTCACCGCCCGCGTGATGGCGGTCTTGTATTGGGTCAGCGTCTGCTGATCCATGCCCACCGGCGCCATGAACGAAAAGTGCAGATTGCCGTCGCCGATATGCCCGAGAGGATAGGGCCGGATGGACGGGAGAATGTCGCGCACGGCCTTGAGGCCGAGGTCGATGAACTCCGGAATCCTGGAGATGGCCACCGAGACATCGTAGCTGAGCCCCGGCCCCTCGGCGCGCGAGGCTTCGGCAACGCTTTCCCGGATGTGCCACATGTTGCGCGATTGATTTCCGGTCTGGGCGATCACCGCGTCGAGCACGCGTCCGGCCTCGAGTTGATCGCCGAGAAACTGCTCCATCTTCTCTGCGATGCCCGCGGCCCCGTCCTGGCGTGCCCGCGAGGACGACCATTCCAGCAGGAGGTACCATGGCATGTCCGCCTTGAGCGGATCCTGCGTGCCGGGAATGTGGCGGAGCACCATGTCGACGGCAGCGCGGCTCATCAACTCGCAGGAGCCGACATTGTCCTCGGATGCGCTATGGGCGTCCGACAGGATCTCCAGCGCTGCGCGCGGATCCCGGATCGCAAGCCACGCCGTGCAGACGTCCCTGGGAGCCGGCCATAGCTTGAGCACCGCCTTGGTGATGATGCCGAGCGTTCCTTCGGCCCCCATGAAGAGGTGCTTGAGGTCGTAGCCGGTATTGTCCTTCTTGAGCGCGCGCAGACCGTCCCAGACATCGCCATTCGGCAGAACGACTTCGAGTCCCAGGACGAGATTGCGGGCATTGCCATAGCGGAGCACCTGCACGCCGCCGGCGTTGGTCGACAGATTGCCGCCGATCATGCACGAGCCCTGTGCGCCGAGGCTGAGAGGCAGGAACCTGTCGTGCCTGCTTGCCGTCTCCTGCAGAGACTGCAGCACGCAGCCGGCCTCGACCGTCATGGTGTAGCCGGTGGCATCGATATCCAGCACGCGGTTCATGCGGCCCAAGGACAAGACGATGCCCGTGTGCGTGGGCCAGGGCGTGGCGCCGCCCATCAGGCCGGTGTTGCCACCCTGCGGCACGATCGCGACCCCATGCTCGTGGCAGAGCCTGACCACCTTGGCGACTTCCTCGGTGCTGCCGGGGCGAACGACGGCTCCGGCCCGTCCAACCAGCAATCCGCGCCAGTCCGTCACGAACGGCTGCTTGCCGTGCTCGTCCTCGATGAAACCTTTCTCGCCGACGATCGCGCGCAGCGAATCGCGCATGTGGGCGGTGAGCGGAGCTGTTGGAATGATGGATTCGGACGACGGACCGGCAGCCGGCATTTGTTTCCCCTGGCGCATCTTGGTGTGCACTGCGCACGTCATGTGCGTCAGGGCATTGTCCACGTTTGCGCGGCGGAGTCTAACGGCAATATGTCTCTCATCCGCAGAGCAAGGCGGGCAGGGCGGTTTGCGCCGGGCACCGTGCGCGGCAGCGTTTTCGGATGCCTGTTCGAGCCGCGCGCACGAAGCGCCTCACGGCCCTCCGCCGGCACGCGCAAATTGTGGCTCATCCGGAAATCTACGGGTGTTTGCTGGGGTTTAGCGCCAATCGCTGCGATTGCATTTAAGCGACATTAATGATGCCTTCTCGATATGAGACATCTCGATCCGCTTCGGCCGTGGTTTGCGAATTGGCCGTAAGCGTTGATTAAGAGAGCCATCGACATAGTCCGCCCGTGATGGGAGGAGCGCCGGGATCGAGACCCGACGATCTCTTCCGTCGATTTCACAGGGAAAGGACCGCTGCCGCAACGACGGCAGCCAGGATGAACCTCATGCTCCGCCGCGCAATGCTCTGTTTTGCGACAGACCGGAAGGCCAACGTCGCCATCATCTTCGCGCTGACGATGGTTCCTATCATCTTTCTCCTGGGCATGACGCTCGACTACACGCAGGCCTTGCGCAAGCGTGAGCAGTTGAACGCAGCCGCCGACGCGGCCGCGATCGCAGCCGTGCGGCCGGCGATGCTGACGCAAACCACCAAGTCCGTCATCGAGGCGACGGCGACGGCCGTCTTTGCCGCCAAGGCCAATCTGCCCGGGCTCGCGGCCGTGCCGACGCCGACGGTCACGGTCACGGATGTCGGCCTCGCGCGGACCATCACGGTGTCCTACGTGGCGCAGTCCGTGAACAGTTTCCCCGGCGTCCTCGGCAAGCAGACCTGGCAGGTGTCCGGTTCGTCGACGGCGAAGGCGTCGAGCGCACCCAACATGAACTTCTACCTGCTGCTGGACGATTCCCCGTCGATGGCGCTGGCGGCGACCCAGAGCGACATCGACAACATGGTTCTCGCCACGAAGAACCAGCCCACCTACGCGAAGAATTGCGCGTTCGCCTGCCATGAGGCGCATCCCAACAACGCAGCCCCCAGCTCGACGAACAAGGACAATCTCACGGTCGCGCGTGCGAACAACATCACGCTGCGGATCGATCTCGTGACCAATGCCGTCAAGCAATTGATGGTCGGACCCTGGACCTGCCCGCAGTCGGGCACTTCGGGCGGCGTCATGCAGTGCATGTCGGCGCTCAACAACACGACCTACCAGGCTGCCATCTATACCTTCGACTACGCCCTGAACACGATCCAGACGCTGACTACCCCGACCACCGCCGGCACGAAGATCGGCAACATTCAGCTGCTGACGGTCGATCACCAGAACTGCCCCGTTCTCAACGGCTCGGGCGGCTGCATCTATACCACCGACTACGGCACCGATATCTCGAAGGGGCTGACGGACCTCAACGCCGCCATGCCCAATCCCGGCGACGGCAGCGCGACCGGAACGCCCCAGGAAGTGGTCTTCCTCGTCACCGACGGCGTCGAGGACAAGCTCATCCCGAAGTCGGGGGGCAGCTGCGACCCCAACGCCACCTATCCGCTTCCGTCCGCCAACAGCACGACCGCGCGATGCCAGCAACCGCTCAACACGGCGATATGCGACACCATCAAGAGCCGGAACATCCGTATCGCGATCCTCTACACCGAGTATCTGCAACTGCCGAGCGATGGCTGGTACACCAGCCGTATCGCGCAGTTCAACAATCCGACCTCGTCGACGGGCACGATCGCGCAACGGCTGCAATCCTGTGCCTCACCGGGCCTGTACGCAAACGTCCAGAATGGCGGCGACATTTCCAAGGCGCTGACCGACCTGTTCATCAAGGTCGCGTCCAGCACGGCCAGCCTCGTGCAGTAGGGAAGGGGCCATGTTCGGATCCGCCTCGACAATGAGGAGACGCCGCAATCGCTGCGCCGCTTTCGCGCGGGACAGCAAGGGTGCCACGGCCGTCGAGTTCGCGCTCGTCGCAGCGCCGTTCCTCGCGCTCGTCATCGCGCTCATTCAGACGTTTCTGGTCTTCTTCGCCCAGCAGATGCTGGAATCCGTCGTGCAGCAGTCGGCGCGCCTCGTCATGACTGGACAGGTTCAGTCCGCGCAGATGACGAAGGACGTGTTCAAGCAGAAGGTCTGCGATCAGATCGTGATCCTGTTCAAGTGCAGCGGCCTGATGGTCGACATGCAGGTGGCAACCTCGTGGACATCGGCGAACACGGCGATGCCCACATTGACCTTCGATGCCTCGGGCAACGTCACCAATACGTGGCAGTACAACCCCGGCAATGCCGGCGACATCGTCGTTCTCCGCGTCATGTACGTGTGGCCCGTCGTGCTCGGGCCGCTCGGTTTCAACCTGTCCAACCTCGGCAACGGCAACCGGCTGGTCATGTCGTCCGCCGCGTTCCAGAACGAGCCAGGAGCCAACTGATGATCTCCGCCCTGACATCCCGCGCTCGGCACCTCTTGACCGATGTCCGCGCCGTTGCCGCGACGGAGTTCGCCATCGTGACGCCGTTCATGCTGGTGCTCTATATCGGCGGCGTCGAGCTCGGCAACGGGCTCGCCATGAACGTCAAGGTCAGCGCCACCGCTCACAGCGTCGCCGACATGATCACGCAGAACACGCAGGTCAGCGCGACGCAGATGACCGGCATCCTTGCGGCTGCGGGTGCCATCATGGCGCCATATCCCATCAAGAATGGCAGCGCCTCCTTGATGACGATCACGGTCTCGGAAGTCTCGACCGACAGCAGCGGCAAAGCGACGGTGCAGTGGAGTGCGTCGACCAACGCGTCGGCGGCGAGGACTGTCGGTCAGCAGATGACGTTGTCGTCCTTTACGGCGCCGGGCGGAACCACCAACGCCAACATCTCCCTCATCCTGAGCGAGGTCTCCTACGACTATACGCCCAACCTCGGCTTCACCATCGCGGGCACCGTCAAGCTGTCGGACAGCTATTATCTGTTCCCGCGCTGCTCGACCAACGGCCCGGGCGGCTCCTCGAGCTCTCCCTATTACGACATCAAATATCCGGCGACCACCTGCACCTGCGTGCAGCATTTGCAGCAGAAGACCTGCTGATCTCGCGAAAGCGAGCCTGATCGAACGGGATGCCGCCGAGTTGCCGCGTCCGACGCGCCGAGAGAAGTTCATCTCGCTAGCGCAGCCCGCCTGCAATCGTCTCTGTGCGCATTCCGCGCGCGGCTCGCCGCAGCACCTCGCATTGCTTCACGACATCGGAGCGGGCCCGCCAGGGCAAGCTCGCGTTTCCGCGCCGGTACGCCGGGGAGCCGGGGATCGCGTTCAGCCACGGGGTTGATTTAATAAAACGATCGGTCTAATAAATTCGCATGAACAGCGAAGCCTCGGTTTCAGAGCGGCGTCGGCGCGGTCGTCCTCCGAAGGATCAGTCGCAGCCGAACGCGCCGCGCGCCCGCTTGCTGCGCACGGGCCTGGCGATCTTGACCGAGAAGGGATTCAGCGCCGTCGGCGTCGAGGAGATCCTCGCCGCGGCGGACGTGCCAAAGGGGTCGTTCTATCACTACTTCGGCAGCAAGGAGGCCTTTGGCCTCGAGCTGATCGATACGTATGCCGCCTATTTCGCGCACAAGCTGGATCGTTGGTTCGACGATGGGACGCGCGCTCCGCTCGACCGCCTTCGAGATTTCATCGCAGACGCCCGCTCGGGCATGGCGCGCCACTTCTATCGACGCGGCTGTCTGGTCGGCAATCTCGGACAGGAAATGGGCGCCTTGCCGGAGCCGTTCCGGCAGCGCCTGGCCGCCGTGTTCAGGGATTGGGAAGCGCGGACCTCCCGCTGCCTCCGCGCGGCGCAGCGCGCGGGCGACATACCGAAGAGCCTCGATTGCGATAGCCTCGCGCATTTCTTCTGGATCGGCTGGGAGGGGGCGGTGCTGCGGGCGAAGCTGGAACGACGCCCCGAGGCGCTCGACGTATTCGCGCGAGGATTCTTCGCGATGATTGAGGCCAAGGACATGAGGACCCACGACCGTGAGCAATAGTTTCAGAGCCATCCTGATCGAGAATGAGAGCGGCAAGCAGTCCGTAAGGCTGGCAGAGCTTCCGCGGGACAGTTTGCCCGATGGCGATGTGACCGTGCGGGTCGCCTGTTCGACCCTGAACTACAAGGATGCGCTCGCCATCACCGGGAAGGGCCCGGTGGTCCGCAAGTTTCCGATGGTGCCCGGCATCGACCTTGCTGGGACGGTCGAGGAATCCTCCTCGTCCGAGTTCAAGCGCGGCGACAAGGTCGTGTTGAACGGCTGGGGCGTCGGCGAGCAGCATTGGGGCGGTCTGGCCGAGATGGCCCGCCTCAAGAGCGATTGGCTGATACCGCTCGAGCCTGCGTTTTCCTTTGCGCAAGCCATGAGCATTGGTACCGCCGGCTACACCGCGGCGCTGTGCGTGATGGCGCTGGAGCGTCACGGCATCAAGCCCGGTCGTGGTGAGGTGCTGGTCACCGGCGCAGCCGGTGGCGTCGGCAGCGTTGCGACAACGTTGCTCGCAAAGCTCGGCTACGACGTCGTCGCCGTGACCGGCCGCATGGAGGAGAGCGACTATCTGACGAGCCTCGGCGCCAAGCGGATCCTGCCGCGATCGCTCTTCAGCGAGCCGGGCAAGCCGCTTGCCAGGGAGCAGTGGGCCGCCGCGGTCGACGTGGCCGGCGGGCAGGTGCTCGCCAATGTCTGCGCGTCCATGAAATATCGCGGCGTCGTTGCCGCCTGCGGGCTGGCCGCCGGCATGAGCTTTCCGGCCACCGTTGCGCCCTTCATCCTGCGGGGCGTCACGCTGGTCGGGATCGACAGCGTGATGTGTCCGCGCGAAGAACGCCGCGAGGCGTGGCGGCGGCTCGCCCGCGATCTCGATCTGCATTTGCTCGATGCGATGACCGAGAGAGTCTCGCTCGAAAACTGCATTCCCGTCGCGGACCGTCTCCTTGCCGGCGCGGTGCGGGGACGCGTGATCGTACCGATCTCCATCGACTAATCTGAAGGATCTCCAGGCCATGACCCAGGCACTCGCCATCAGCCGCTTCCCTGTCCCTGATCTCGCCGACATGCCGGACGACATCCGCTCCCGCATCCTGGCCGTGCAGGAGAAGTCGGGTTTCATTCCGAACGTGTTTCTCGTGCTCGCGCACCGCCCGGACGAGTTTCGCGCGTTCTTCGCCTACCACGATGCGCTCATGGACAAGCCCGGCAACCTCACCAAGGCCGAGCGGGAGATGATCGTGGTTGCCACCAGCAACCTCAACCAGTGCCAATATTGCGTCATCGCGCATGGCGCGATCCTGCGCATCCGCGCCAAGGATCCACTGATCGCCGACCAGGTCGCGGTCAACTACCGCAAGGCCGACATCACCGACCGGCAGAAGGCGATGCTCGATTTCGCCGTGCGCGTCTCGACCGAGGCCTACAAGGTTTCCGAATCCGATTTCGCCACGCTGAAATCGCACGGCTTCACGGAAGAGGACGTCTGGGACATTGCCGCGATCACGGCCTTCTTCGGCCTCTCCAACCGGCTTGCCAACGTCACCAGCATGCGTCCGAACGCGGAATTCTACAGCATGGGACGCGGCTGACGGATCGCTTCGGCGAGCACGCGCGTCCGCGGGGAATGGAGAACGGTCATGGAGCTCTCGTCCCAGCAGCTGGCCTTGAAGGAAAGGGCTGCGGCGCTCTCCAACGGGACGATCCGCGGCCGTGCGGCCGACATCGACACGTCGCGCGAATATCCGTGGGACGTCGTCGAGGCGCTGAAGGCCGAGCGCTTCATGGGCATGACCATTCCGCCTGAATATGGCGGCCAGGGCCGGAGCTTCCTCGACACGGTGCTGGTCATCGAGGAGATCGCCCGGTCCTGCACCGTCTCTGCGCGCATCGTGGTCGAGGCCAATATGGGCGCGATCTCGACCGTCATGGCGTACGGGACCGATGCGCAGAAGAAGCGCGCGGCCGATCTCGTCCTGGGAGGCGACAAGCCCGCCATCTGCATCACCGAGCCTGACGCCGGCAGCGATGCCAGCGGCATGACGACCCGGGCCGACAGGCGCGGCAACCGCTACGTGCTCAACGGCAGGAAGCACTGGATCACCGGCGCCGGAGTCTCGCGCCTGCACCTGATCTTTGCGCGCGTGTTCGACGAGAGCGGCGAGGAGCTCGGCGTCGGCGGCTTTCTCGCCGTCCGCGGCGAGGCCGAGGGGCTGCGCGTCGGCAAGCGCGAGACGACGATGGGCCTGTGCGGCATGCCCGAGGGCGAGCTCGTGTTCGAGGACCTCGAGATCACGCCGGACATGGTGCTGCTGCCGCCATCAGGCTTCAAACGCGGCTTTGCCGACCTCATCAATGCCTATAACAGTCAGCGTGTCGGCGCCGGCACGGTCGCCATGGGGATCGCCGCCGGCGCGCTGGAGCACGCCGTCGCATGGGCCAAGACACGCGAGCAGTTCGGCCGGCCGATCGGCGAATTCCAGGGGCTGCACTGGATGCTCGCCGACATGCAGACGCAACTCACCGCATCGCGCCTGATGCTGCACGCAGCTGCAACCTCGCGCGGGCCGGGCGGCAGTGCATTCCCCGATCCCACGCTTGCCGCCCAGGCGAAGATCTTCGCCTCGGAAGCCGCCATCAAGATCGTCAACGACGCCCTTCAGGTGTTCGGCGCCCGCGGCTATTCGCGTGACTTTCCGCTGGAGCGCATGGCGCGCGATGTCCGCATGTTCACGATCGGCGGCGGCACGGCTCAGGTGCTGCGGACGCTGGTCGCAAGCAAGGTGCTGGGCTGGAAGCTGCCGCAGACGCGGGACGGCTACGTCTCGTCAAGGGGCGGCACGGAAAAGGACTAGGGCGTGACTCGTCCTGATTGAAGATCGAGGGAGAGGTGGAGAGATGACAGACTTCGTAACGCCGCGGGAGATGGCGGAGATGATCCCCTCGGGCTGCAAGCTCGGTTTGGCGCCGGACGATTACGCTGCGGCCCCGGGACTGGTCCGGATGCTGATCGATCGCGGCATTCGCGATCTTCACGTGGTCTGTGCGCCGATCGGCGGCATGCAGGTCGATATGCTCATCGGCGCCGGCGCCGTGGCGACGCTGGAGACCAGCGCCGTCAGCCTCGGCGAAGCCGGCGGCGCGCCGTGTTTCAGCCGGGCCGTCCGCGATGGGTCCATTCGCCTTCGCGATGCGACGTGCCCCGCGGTGTTCGCAGGGCTCACGGCTTCGGAGAAGGGCGTTCCGTTCATGCCGATCCGCGGCATCATCGGCAGCGACGTCCTGAAGAAGCGGGACGACTGGAAGGTGACGTCGAATCCGTTCGACGACGGTGAGAAGATCGTCGTGGTCTCGGCGATCCAGCCCGACATCGCCTTGTTTCATGCGCCCGAAGCGGACCGGTTCGGCAATGTCCGGCTCGGGCGCCGGCGCGAAACGATGCTGCTGGCCCATGCGTCCAAGACGGCTTTCGTGACCGTGGAGCGCATCTCCGAGACGTCGCTGCTCGAGGACGAGAAGCTGGCCGCCGGTGTGCTGCCCGCGATCTATGTGGGTGCGGTGGCTCGGCTCGAGAAGGGCGGGTGGCCTACGGGCCTCTACGCCGAGTATCCCAGAGATGGGCAGGAGGTCGAGAAATATGCGCGCGCGGCGCGTTCGCCGGAAGGCTTCCAGGCCTATCTCCGGGATTCCAGGAGCGCGGCATGAGCGAGGCGTGTACCAGCCGCGAGCTGATGATCTACACGATTTCGCGGTTGCTCAGGGGCGTGCGGCATGTTGCGGTCGGCCAGTCGTCGCCGATGCCGGCCGCCGGCGCGATGCTGTTGCGGGCACTCAACGAGCGTGACGGACAGGAGCGCGTGCAGGTCTCGATCCTAGGTTCGGTCAAGCACAATTCCTTCACCGGCGGTGCCGAGGAGTTGTTCGATTGCGCCGCGCAGGGGCGCCTCGACGCCTTCTTTCTCGGCGGCGGCCAGATCGACGGCCAGGGCAATGTCAATCTCGTCGGCACCGGCGACTATCCGAACAATCAGGTCCGATGGCCCGGCTCGTTCGGTTCGGCCTATCTGTACTTCCTCGTTCCCAGGGTCATTTTGTTCCGCGAGGAGCACAGCCTGCGATCCCTGGTCGAACGCGTGGACTTCGTGTCTGCGCCAGGCGTCAGCGACGAGACGGTCTATCGGCGCGGCGGCCCGCATGCCCTCTTGACCAATGCGGCGTTGTTCTCGTTCGACCGGGAGGCCGGACGCTTTCGCCTGGAGAGCACGCATCCGGGATATGACTGGCGCGACATCCGAAGCACGACCGGCTTTTCCTACGACAACGAGCAATGCGAGATCACGACCCCGTTGCCGGACGAGGCGACATTGTCCTTGATGCGGGACCGCATTCGCGAGGAGCTGCGCGAATGCTATCCGCAGTTCGCAGGCGGCCTGCCCGGGCCGGGGTGAGGCCGGGTTTCTACTCCGGTTAGCCCCGGTGGCCCCTCGGCTCGGAGTTAGGGCGGTCGCATTTGAACTTCAGCAAAGGTCGTCATGCCCGGGCTTGTCCCGGACATCCACGTTCTTTGTGCTGCGTGGCGGCGTGGATGGCCGGGACAAGCCCGGCCATGACGATCTGGGACTATCGTGCCTAGAGTGAACAGCTCGAAAGCGATAGCTCCGGCCCGGGGGAGGGCAGCCCGGTCCCGGCAACGTTCAGGCAATCTCCGCAACATTTCTAAACATCTTCGTCAACATCCCGCGGCTGTCCGGGTGTAGGACGCGCCGAGACTTCACGAATCAGGATTGACAGAATGCGATTGAAGAGTTCGGCGGCGCGCATGGGCGTCGGCGCGGCATGCCTCGTGCTCGTCGGCACCAGCGCGGTGCGCGCAGAGCCCGTGTTCGACGGTCTGGCCGGCGCATGGTCGGGCATCGGCACGATGAAGCCGTCCGACGGTCCGCGTGAGAAGGTCCGCTGCAAGGTGGCGTACAACGTCACCAGGCCGGGACGGTCGTTGACGCTCGATCTGCGTTGCGCGAGCGATGCGTACAAGATGGTCCTGTCCGCCAACATCGAGCAGAGTGGGACGGAGCTTTCCGGCAACTGGTTCGAGAGCGAATACCGACAGGGCGGCAAGGTCTACGGCAGCAACAAGGACGGCTTGATCGAGGCGCGAATTGAGGGAAACACGGTGGCCGCCCTGGTGACGATCCAGACCAGGAGCAATCACCAGTCCTTCCTGATGGAGGCGCCGGGCTCCTGGATGTCGGAAGTCGCGATCGAATTGAACAAGGACGCCAGGTGACTTCGATCGCTTGAGCTCGGTCCCTGCTCATTCCCCTCAGATCCTTCTCCAAGTTCTCTCGCCTGAGGACCGTCGTCTCGCACCCCGACGTTGGCACCCCCAACTGGCGGCGGTCCTCTCTCCCGTTTCAGCGTCCTCCCCAACTGTGACGGTCGATTGCCGGCACAGAAGGGGCGGCGGGTACCCGGGAAGAGCACCCTCGGACCAGGGGGACAAGAATTCGCTTTACAAGAATTCGGAAATATCGCATATTTCACCCATCCCGCCCGCCGCAAGGGGCGTTTCGCGATCGTCACGAGACGCGGGCCGGGAGGCGGTGGCCGCGACGGCGTCGGCGCGCCGGGTCGGCTGCAGGGCGGGACTTCCCGTGAGCAGCAGCCCGCGCGATACGACACGGCGTTGACAGCGTCCTCGTTCGGTCCCGGTGGCGAGCGCACGCCAGCCGCCGGAGACAGGGGCTGAGGATGTGCGCGGCGGCAAAATCGTGTGGTCCTGACGCCCGGGGTCTGTGCGTCAAGTGTTGCGGTGATGTGGCGGCCCAACCGGGGCGACGCATCAGCCATCCGCAAGGCGACGGGGGCAATAGTGCATCGCTCCCCGGGGAGAGCGCGACATAAGCCGTAAAACCATCCGCGCAGGGAAGGCCGGGCGACCGGCAACACCTGTGGTCCACCCCGTGCGCGTCTTTGTTCGCACGCGGGACTTCGGGTGCCAGCCGGCGCCCGGCCTTCCCTGCGCCCTTTCTCAACAAGAGGCGCAACGAAGAGAGCAAAGCTCGGGCGAAATCAGCCGCGAGAATGCAGAAGTGTGTCTTCCGGAAAGATCATGTCTTGTGGATGCTCGTGCCACGGAGGCCGACAGCTGCGATCGGGCCGGCGGCGGCATCAGGCGCCATCATCAAGCTGTAACACTGGCGTAATTGAGTACCCCGCATGGATCCGGAAAAGATGCCGTCAGCCATCTTCCGGAATGGGACAGTCGTTGACGGTTGGGGCTATCCATGGCTGAGCCGGCAAAGCTTGTCAGCGCGATAGAGGAGGCCGACCCGGCCATTCCCGGTCTGGTCTGGGCCTTCCGTCTGCACAGTGACGGCAGCGCCGAGGCGCTGCCGATCGACCGGCCGATCGAATTCAGTCATGACGGCCGGCTCTGGCTGCATTTCAATTTGACGGACGGTCGGGTGCGTCCGTGGATCGCGTCGTCGCAGCTGCCGCCGCTTGCGCGGGAGTTGCTGCTGTCGAGCGACACGTTCCAGCAGCTTCACGTCATCGACCACTGCGTCTACGGCGTGTTCTCCGATCTCATCCGCGACATCGACAGCGCGACGGAAGAGACTGCGTTCCTGCGTTTCGCCATGACCGAGCGTCTTCTGATCAGCGGCCGCCATCAGGCGCTGTGCTCGGCGGACGCGACGCGGCGCGTGCTCGAGGGTGGCTATCGCGTCGACAATGTCGCCCATCTCCTGGAAAAGATCGTCGACGAGGTCGCCGATACGCTGGATCGGATGGCCGACAAGCTCGGCCAGGAGATCGACGACATCGAGGAACGGATTCTCGCCGACGACGTAAGGCCGGAGATGCGCCGCAACCTCGGCCGTCTGCGCCGGACCTGCGTCAGGCTGCATCGCCAGCTCACCGGCTTGCGCGTGCTGTTCCATCGCCTCGACCAGAAGAACACGGACCGTCTCTCACCGGCGTTGCGGATCCAGGCCGGCAAGCTGGCGCAGCGGCTCGACGGGCTCGATCACGACATCGTCGAGCTCCGCGAGCGCAGCCGGCTGCTCGAGGAGGAGCTGCGCTTCAAGAACGAGGAGGAGAGCAATCGTCATCTGCACACGCTCTCCATCGTGACCTCGCTGCTGCTGCCGCCGACGCTGATCACCGGCATTTTCGGCATGAACACGAAAGGCCTGCCGCTGACCGACGTCGAGAGCGGGTTTCTCTGGGCCGCGATGCTGATGGCGTCATCCGTCGGTGCGGCCTATCTGTTCATGCGGCGCACAGGCATTTTCAAATAGCGTGCGCCGAGCGTGAGTTGGAGGACCCGAACAACCCTGGCTGCAATCGCGCTGGCCCACATAGTGGCAAGCCCCAGCGCATTCGCCGGCGCCAAGGACGAGAGCGCGGCCGAATGGCTGTTTCCAAAATGGTTCAACGCGTGGCATGACGGCCTTGCCGGCAAGGGCCTGAATTTCGGCGCCACCTATATCGCGGACAACATCGCCAACGCCTCCGGCGGCGTGAAGCGCGGCGCCGTCCATTTCGGCCGTCTCGATCTGTCGGTCGATGCCGATCTCGACAAGCTGATTGGCTGGAGCGGCGGCCGATTCTACGCCAACGCGTTCGTGATCTACGGCCAGGGGCTCTCGCGCAACTACGTGATGAACCTCGCCACCATCAGCGAGATCGAAGCGCTGCCGGACCAGCGGCTCTACAATGCCTATTTCGAGCAGAGCTTCTTCAACGACCGCCTGAACATCAGGGCCGGCCAGCAAGCAGCCGATGTCGAGTTCTTCGACAGCCAGACCGACGACCTCTTCATCAACGGCACCTTCGGCTGGCCCGCGATCAAGGCTTCCAACCTTCCGGCGGGTGGCCCGGCGCCGCCGATCGCGGTGCCCGGCATTCGCATCAAGGCCGCGCTGACCGACAGGATCACCGCTTACGGCGCGGTGTTCGACGGCGACCCGTCGGGGCCAGGGGAGGCCGATCCGCAGCTGCGCGACCACCATGGCCTGGCATTCCGCGTCAACGATCCGCCGTGGGTGATCGGGCAGGTCCGCTTCAACTACGACATTGATATCGGCGGCCGGCCGCTCGCCGGCAATTTCACGCCGGGCGCCTGGAAGCACTATGGCTCGTTCGACAGCCAGCGTTTCACGGCGGAGGGGCTGTCGATCGCCGATCCCGGCGGAAGCGGCATCCCCGCGAAACTACGCGGCAACTACGGGATCTTTGCGGTCATCGAGCAGGTGCTGTATCGCCCGCCATCGGTGACCGAGAACAGCACCTCGGCCTCGCTCCCGGGCATCACCGCGTTCGGCCGTGTCGCGTACAGCCCGCCGGATCGCAATCTGATCGATCTGTACCTGGACGGGGGCATCGGTTTTGTCGGTTTCACACCGGGCCGTCCACTCGACCGCTTCGGCGTGGCGATGGCCTATATGCGAATCTCGAACACCGCGCGCAATCTCGATCTCGACACGCAGGCCTTCACCGGGATCCGGAGCCCGGTGCGCAGCAATGAAACGCTGATCGAGATGATCTACGAGGCGCACGTCAAGCCGGGTTGGCTGGTCGCGCCTTATTTCCAGTATGTGTTCCGCCCCTCCGGCGGAATTCCCAATCCGAACGATCCGGCCGGTGTCTCGCGAATTGGTGACGCCGCTGTGTTCGGCGTCACCACCACGATCAGGTACTAGGCCATGGCGGGATTCGGCTGCGGTTTCGGTTGCCGCGACAGCGCCAGCACGATCAGTGCGGCGAACACGCAGAGTGCGCCGGCGATGAAGAACGCGGGCAGGTAGCTCTGATAGACCGTTCGCGAGAAACCCGCACCGAAGGCGGCGGTGCCGGCGCCGAGCTGATGGCCGGCGAAGATCCAGCCGAACACGAGATTGGCGCGCTCGGGGCCGAATTTCTGCGCGGTGAGACGCACGGTCGGCGGCACGGTCGCGATCCAGTCGAGACCGTAGAACATCGCGAAGATGGACAGGCCATAGAACGAGAAATCGCTGAAGGGGAGGAAGATCAGCGAGAGCCCGCGCAGGCCGTAATACCAGAACAGCAGATAGCGGTTGTCGTAGCGATCCGACAGCCAGCCCGACATGATGGTGCCGAAGAAGTCGAAGATGCCCATCGCGGCCAGCAGGCTCGCCGCCTGCACCTGCGGGATGCCGAAATCGAGGCACATCGGGATCAGGTGCACCTGGACGAGGCCGTTGGTGGACGCGCCGCAGACGAAGAAGGTCGCAAACAGGATCCAGAACGCGGTCGACTTCGAGGCGTCGCGCAGCGTGCCGAGCGCCACGGCCGTGATGGAGCCGTGATTGACGGGCGGAACGGGCAGGGGCTCGGTGCCCTCGTCGCCGAACGGACGCAGGCCGACGTCGCTCGGGCGGTCGCGCATCGCGAGCAGGACCGCCAGCGCGGAGACGCCGAGCATGATGCAGACGAAGCCGAGCGCGAGCCGCCAGCCATAGCGTTCGGTGAGGCTGGCCAGCAGCGGCAGGAATACGAGCTGGCCGGTGGCGACGCTCGCGGTCATGATGCCGACCACGAGGCCGCGCCGTGCTGCGAACCAGCGCGTAGCAATCGTCGCGCCCAACACCAGCGCGGTCATGCCGGTGCCGATGCCGATCACGACCCCCCAGAGGGCGACGAGCTGCCAGACCTCGGTCATGCCGAGCGAGAGGACCAGCGCCGAGACCACGATCAGCTGAGCGGTCAGCGTGACGTTGCGCAGGCCATAGCGGTTGAGCAGGGCGGCCGCGAACGGCGCCATCAGCCCGAACAGGATGAAGCGGATCGACAGCGCGGAGGAGATCTCCGCCGTGCTCCAGCCGAATTCCTTCTGCAGCGGGACGATGAACACGCCGGGCGCGCCGACCGTGCCGGCGCTGATCAGCGCGGCAAGGAAGGTCACGCCGACCATCACCCAGCCATAATGAATGTTGCGGCGGGACAGTGCTGCCGCGAGCCAGTTCGAGATCATTGCGCCTCAATCTTGTTGGCGAGTCCCACGGGGACCCGCGTCATGTTTCCTGTTTGGCACAACTGAGGGAAGTCTAAAATGACAGACTTCCCTCAATTTCGGACATTGGTGCTAGTGCCTCAGCCGCTCCACCGCGATCGCGGTCGCTTCGCCGCCGCCGATGCAGAGCGCGGCGACACCGCGCTTGAGGTTGTTGGCCTCCAGCGCATGCAGCAGCGTCACGATCAGCCGCGCGCCGGTGGCGCCGATGGGATGGCCGAGCGCGCAGGCGCCGCCATTGACGTTCAGCTTCTCTCTGGCGATGCCGAGATCGCGCTGAGCCGCCATCGCCACGACGGCGAAGGCCTCGTTGATCTCGAACAGGTCGACATCGGAGGCAGCCCAGCCGACCTTGTCGAGCAGCTTGCGGATCGCCGGGATCGGCGCCGTCGTGAACCATTGCGGCTCCTGGCTATGGGTGGCATGGCCCTTGATCTCGGCGAGAACGGGCAGGCCGTTCCGATCGGCGAGCGAGCGCTTCGTCAGCACCAGCGCCGCGGCGCCGTCGGCATTGGCGGAGGAGGCCGCCGGCGTGATCGTGCCGTTGGCGCGGAACGCCGGCTTGAGGCCGGGAATCTTGGCGGGATCGACCTTCAGCGGATGCTCGTCATTGGCGATGACGCGAGGTCCAGCCTTCTCGGCCAGCGTGACCGGCGCGATCTCGGCCTTGAACGCGCCGTCCTCGACCGCCTTGCGGGCACGGCTCAGCGTCTCCATGGCATAGGCGTCCTGGTCCTTGCGGGTGAACTGATAGGCCTCGGCCGTCGCCTCGCCGAAATCGCCCATCGAGCGGCCGGTCTCGTAGGCGTCCTCGAGGCCGTCCATCATCATGTGGTCGATGATGCGGTCATGGCCGACGCGATAGCCGCCGCGCGCCTTGGCGAGCAGATAGGGCGCGTTGCTCATGCTCTCCATGCCGCCGGAGACCACGATCTCGGCCGAGCCCGCGCGGATGATGTCGTGCGCCAGCATGGTCGCCTTCATGCCGGAGCCGCAGACCTTGTTGACCGTGGTGGCGCCGGTGGCATCGGGCAGACCGGCGGCGCGGGCGGCCTGGCGCGCGGGCGCCTGGCCCTGGCCGGCCGGCAGCACGCAGCCCATGAAGACCTCGTCCACCTTCTCCGGCGCGAGCTTGGCGCGTTCCAGCGCCGCGCCGATCACATGCGAGCCGAGCTTGTGCGCGGAAAGCGGCGACAGCTCGCCCATGAAGCGGCCGAGCGGCGTGCGGGCGGCGGAGACGATGACGACGGGATCGGCGGCTTCGGCCATGGCGAAACTCCCTGCGATGATGGGTAAGATTATGATCATCATATGATGCGGCGCAAAAAATGCAACCCGCGCCAATGATGAGAAATTGTCGTGGGTGGGATGAGATTTGGTCGTCCGATTGGGAGTAGTGCTATTTTTTCCGGTTCACGAACGCGCCCATCAGCCGCGTCGGCTCGTCGGTCAGGAACGATTCGCCGAACACTTTCACGCTCAGATTCACCGACTCCGTCAGCGGCAGTTCCTCCCATTGCCGCAGCAGGGCCTTCTGCGCGCGCAGCGCTTCGGGGCCGCAGTCGAGCAGCATGTTCACCAGATGCTCGACGGCGGCGTCCAGTTCGCCTGCCGGGGCGACCTTGTCGACCAGTCCCCAGGCGAGCGCTGTGGCTGCGTCGATGTTTTCCGCGGTCATCACCAGCCAGCGCGCGCGGGCCCAGCCGATCAAGCGCGGCAGCAGTGCCGCATGGATCACCGAGGGGATACCGACGCGCACCTCGGGCATGCCGAAATGCGCATCATGCGCGGCAATCCGGAAGTCGCAGGCCGCCGCGACCTCGAGGCCGCCGCCGAGGCACCAGCCGGGCATGCGCGCGATCACAGGTGCCGGGAATTGGCGCACCGCCTCGCAGAGGTCGCGAAGGCGGCTGATAAAGGCCTCAGCGGATTTCTGGTCGAGCTTCGCCATCTCCTTGATGTCGGCGCCGCCGATCATGCTCTTCTCGCTCTGGCCGCGCAGCACCACGACGCGGATGCTGCGGTCGGATGCAAGCTGCTGCAGGCCTTCGCGCACGGCGTCGGTCACCGGCGAGCCGAGAATGTTGAGCGGGCCGGCGTTGCAGATCGCGACATGAACGACACCGCGCGCATCGTGCGTCACGCCGCAGTGGGGATTGAGCATTTCCATTTTGGCAACTCGAAAGTTTCGTGGACCGGCGCGAGGCGCGCGGGTCGAGGCTACTTCCGGGCCGAAACGTCCTTGTTGTCAAGCGGGCGCGCCGCCGAGTTGCAAGTGCGAAGTCCGTGAGATAGTATGATAACAATCATACAAAGGGAGTCCCATGACTGAACCCGATCAACTCGATCTGTTTGCGCCCGCGCAGCGGCGTGAGCGCGTGGTGGACTGGCAGGCGCCTGCGCCGGTCGCGCGGGCGGCCCTGGGGCTGTCCGGCATGGATGCCATGCTGGGGATTCGCGACGGCCGGCTGCCGCCGCCGCCCTTCGCAAAACTGATCGGCTTCACCATGGCCGTGGTCGAGCCGGGGCGGATCGTCATGGAACTGGAGCCGCGCGAGGACCTCGAAAACACCATCGGGCTGCTTCACGGCGCGACGGCGGCGGCCCTGATCGATACCGCGATGGGATGCGCCATCTCGACCCGGTTGGAAGCGGGGCAGAGCTCGGTGACCCTCGACCTGAAAATGACGTTCCTGCGTCCGCTCTCGGTCCGTTCCGGGCTGATCTCGGCCGAAGGTAAGGTGATCAAGCTGGGGCGGCAGACCAGCTACACCGAAGGCTTCGTCCGCGACGGCAAGGGGGCCCTTGCGGTGCATGCAACTGCAACGTTTTCCATGATCGGAAGCAACTTGACATGAATTAATGCACCCATTTCGTGATTGGCGTGCTATGAGATGACCATCGACATCCAATGAGAACCGCATGCGCTACTCCCGGGAACACAAGCAGGAAACCCACGACCGCATCGTGAGGAAGGCCTCTGTGCGGTTGCGCGAAAAGGGCGCCCATGGCATCGGCGTCGCCGACCTCATGAAGGAGGCCGGCCTCACCCATGGCGGCTTCTACGCGCATTTCGATTCCCGCGAGGCGCTGGTGATCGAGGCGTTCGGTTACGCCATGGACCGCTCGATGGAGCACTGGCGCAAGATCACCGGCGAAGCCGCGCCGGACAAGCGGCTGGCGCTGATCGCGGAGGCCTATCTCTCGGCGCTGCATCGCGACAATCCCGGCCATGGCTGCTCAATTCCCGCGCTGGGCGCCGAGATCGCCCGCGAGAGCCCGAAAACCCGCAAGGCGTTTGCCGGAAAGCTCGACGAGATGATCGAGCTGATGGCGGATTACATCCCGAACCTGCCGCGCAAGGCTGCCCGCAAGCAGGCGATCGCGACGCTGGCGACGATGGCCGGCACCATGCTGCTGGCGCGCATCGCCGGCTCCAGCGAGCTGTCGGACGAAGTGCTGAAGGCGGGCAAGGACAGTGCGCTCGACGTCACGAAGCGCGAGTCGAAGGCGGCGGCAGCGAAGAAGGCGAAGACCTAGGTGTCGTAGGTTGGGCAAAGGCGCATCAGTGCCGGGTCCACGATCTCTCTCCAACGTCGGCGTTGACGTGGGCACGCTTCGCTTTGCCCAGCCTACGAGACCGTCACGAGACCGTCGCTCACCTTCCCGCAAACAGCGCCCGCTCGCGTTCCACGATCTCCCCGATGTAATCCGCCACCGCCCTGATGCGGGCGAGGTCCTTGCTGTCGGCGTGCATCAGCATCCAGAAGGTCCGCGTGATCGAGATCTCCTGCGGCAGCACGGCCACCAGCTGCGGGTAATCGCTCGCCATGAAATGGGGCAGCACCGCGATGCCGAAGCCTGACAGCGTGGCGTTGAGCTGGGCGATCAGATTGGCGCTGCGGAAGCGGGCGGAAATCCGCGGCGAGACCTGCGGCAGATAATCGAGCTCCGGGGTGAACAGGAGCTCCTCGATGTAGCCGACGAAGCGGTGCTGCGGCAGGTCCTGCTTTGAAGCGATCTTCGGGAAGCGGTCGAGATAGGTGGGGGCGGCGTAGAGGCCGAGGCGGTAGTCGAGCAGCTTGCGGCCGACGATGCGGCCTTCCTTCGGCATGGTCAGGCTGATGGCGATGTCGGCCTCGCGCTTGGAGAGACTGAACAGCCGGGCGGTGGCCACAAGTTGCAGGTCGAGATCGGGATACCGGTCCGCGAACGGCGTCAGCCGCGGCGCCAGGAAGGCGGTGCCGAACCCGTCGGGGGCGCCGATCCGCACCGTGCCGGTCAGACGTGCCACCGAGCCGCCGACCTGCTCCTGGTTGGCGACGATGGTCGATTCCATGGTTTCCGCGCTGTCGGCGACGCGCTGGCCGGCCTCGGTGAGGAGATAGCCGGTCTTGCGCCGGTCAAACAGCTTGGCCGAGAGGTGCTTCTCCAGCCGGTCGACGCGGCGGATCACGGTGGCATGGTCGACGCCGAGCTGTTTTGCCGCAGCCGAAACCGAGCCGCCCCGCACGATGGCCAGCACGAAGCGAAAGTCGTCCCAGTCGATAGCGCCTTGATCCAGCATTTTCGCACATCTATGGTGCATTATCTCAGACTTGAATCCTATAAAATGCAGGTCGATAGGATTTGTCAAAGCGACCACGCTCGGCCTGAAGGAGACCATTCCATGCGTTCAATCGGACATTTCATCGGCGGCAAGGAGGTCAAGGGCACCTCAAACCGCACCGCCGACGTTTTCGAGCCGATGACCGGTGACGTCCAGGCCAAGGTGGCGCTGGCGTCCAAGGCCGAGGTTCGCGCCGCCGTCGAGAACGCGCGCGCGGCACAGCCCGAATGGGCCGCGACCAACCCGCAGCGCCGCGCCCGCGTGATGATGAAATTCGTCGAGCTGGTGCAGCGCGACTACGACAAGCTCGCCGAGCTGCTCGCGCGCGAGCATGGCAAGACCGTGCCGGACGCCAAGGGCGACATCCAGCGCGGCCTCGAGGTGGCCGAGTTCGCCTGCGGCATCCCGCACCTGATGAAGGGCGAGTACACCGAAGGCGCCGGCCCCGGCATCGACATCTATTCGATGCGCCAGGCGCTCGGCGTCGTCGCCGGCATCACGCCGTTCAACTTCCCGGCGATGATCCCGATGTGGAAGTTCGCGCCCGCCATCGCCTGCGGCAATGCCTTCATCCTCAAGCCGTCGGAGCGCGACCCCGGCGTGCCGATGCTGCTGGCCGAGCTCATGATGGAAGCGGGCCTGCCGGCCGGCATCCTCAACGTCGTCAATGGCGACAAGGAAGCGGTCGACGCCATCCTCGACGATCCCGATATCAAGGCCGTCGGCTTCGTCGGCTCGACGCCGATCGCGCAGTACATCTATGAGCGCGCCGCCCAGACCGGCAAGCGCTGCCAGTGCTTCGGCGGCGCCAAGAACCACGCCATCATCATGCCCGACGCCGACATGGACCAGGCCGTCGACGCGTTGATCGGCGCGGGCTACGGCTCGGCCGGCGAGCGCTGCATGGCCGTCTCGGTCGCCGTCCCCGTCGGCAAGTCCACTGCCGACCGCCTGATGGAAAAGCTGATCCCACGCGTCGAGTCCTTGAAGATCGGCACCTCGATCGATCCGTCGGCCGACTACGGTCCGCTGGTCACGCGCGAGGCGGTCGAGAAGGTCAAGGGCTACATCGACATCGGCATCAAGGAAGGCGCGACGCTCGCCGTCGACGGCCGCGGCTTCAAGATGCAGGGCTACGAGAAGGGCTTCTATCTCGGCGGTTCGCTGTTCGACAACGTCACCAAGGACATGCGGATCTACAAGGAAGAGATCTTCGGGCCCGTGCTCTCGGTCGTGCGCGCGCACGACTACAAGGAAGCGCTGGCGCTGCCGTCGGAGCATGACTACGGCAACGGCGTTGCCATCTTCACCCGCGACGGCGACGCCGCGCGCGACTTCGCGGCCAAGGTCAATGTCGGCATGGTCGGCATCAACGTGCCGATCCCGGTGCCGATTGCCTATTACACCTTCGGCGGCTGGAAGAAGTCGGGCTTCGGCGATCTCAACCAGCACGGCCCGGATTCGGTCCGCTTCTACACCAAGACCAAGACGGTGACCTCGCGCTGGCCGTCCGGCGTCAAGGAAGGCGCGGAGTTCTCGATCCCGCTGATGAAGTGATCCTCTTGAGGAGCGAGGCCGGGATGCAGTTCGCTCTGAACGAGGATCAGGTCGCAATTCGCGACATGGCGCTGGCGTTTGCGGCCGAGAAGATCGCGCCGCATGCGCTGCGCTGGGACGAGGAGAAGCATTTTCCCGTCGACGTGATGCGCGAGGCTGCCACCCTCGGCATGGGCGGCATCTACATCCGCGAGGATGTCGGCGGCTCCGCCATGACGCGGTTCGACGCGGCGCTGATCTTCGAGGCGCTGGCGACGGGCTGCCCGACCACCTCGGCCTTCATCTCCATCCACAACATGGCGAGCTGGATGATCGATGCCTTCGGCAGCGACACCCAGCGCCACAAATGGCTGCCAAAGCTCTGTTCGATGGAGCTGATCGCGAGTTACTGCCTGACCGAGCCGGGCGCCGGCTCGGACGCGGCAGCGCTGCGCACGCGGGCGGTGCGCGACGGCGATCATTACGTTCTCAACGGCCAGAAGCAGTTCATCTCCGGCGCTGGCGGCACCGATCTCCTGGTCGCGATGGTGCGCACTGGTGGCGACGGTCCCGGCGGCATCTCGACCCTCGTCATCGACGGCAAGACGCCGGGCGTCTCGTTCGGCGCCAATGAGCGCAAGATGGGCTGGAACGCGCAGCCGACCCGCGCCGTGATCTTCGAGAACGCCCGCGTGCCGGTTGCGAACCGGCTCAGCGAGGAGGGCGTCGGCTTCAAGATCGCGATGGCGGGTCTCGACGGCGGCCGCCTCAACATCACGGCGTGCTCGCTCGGCGGCGCGCAGACGGCGCTCGACAAGGCGCGCGCCTATATGAAGGAGCGCAAGGCCTTTGGAAAACGTCTCGACGAATTCCAGGCCCTGCAATTCCGTCTCGCCGACATGGCGATCGAGCTGGAGGCCGCGCGCACATTCCTGTGGCGCGCCGCCGCGGCGCTCGACCGCAAGGATCCCGACGCCACCATGCTCTGTGCGATGGCCAAGCGCTTCGGCACCGATGTCGGTTTCGAGGTTGCCAACCATGCGCTGCAGCTGCATGGCGGTTACGGTTATCTCAGCGAATACGGCATCGAGAAGATCGTGCGCGATCTGCGCGTGCACCAGATCCTCGAAGGCACCAACGAAATCATGCGGCTCATCGTGGCGCGCAAGCTGATCGAGGGCGCGCGATGAGCGGAGCAGAGGAGGGCGATCTCGTCGCCCGCGTCGAGGGCGCGGCCGGCATCATCCGGCTGAACCGTCCCAAGGCGATCAATGCCGTGACGCTGGAGATGTTTCGCGACATCGAGAAGGCACTCGACCGTTTCGAGACCGATCCCGCCGTCAGCGTGATCCTGCTCGAAGGTGCCGGCGAGCGCGGGTTGTGCGCCGGCGGCGACATCCGTACGCTCTGGGAAAGCTCGAAGGCTGGCGGCGATCTTGGCAAGGTCCTGTGGCGCGAGGAATACATCCTCAACGCCCGGATCAAGAAGTTCCCGAAGCCGTATGTCGCTTTCATGGACGGCATCGTGATGGGCGGCGGCGTCGGCCTCTCGGCCCATGCCAGCCATCGCGTCGTCACAGATCGCACCAAGCTCGCCATGCCCGAAGTCGGCCTCGGCTTCTTCCCCGATGTCGGCGGCACCTATCTGCTCTCGCATTCGCCGGGCGAGATCGGCACCTATTTCGGGCTCACCGGCCAGACCATGAACGGGCCGGACGCGATCCATGCGAAATTCGCCGACTGGGTGGTGCCGGCTTTGAGGCTGCCCGAGCTGCGCGAGGCGCTGACGAAGCTGCACCCCGGTGCGAGCGCGGCCGATGTCGGCAAGCTCATCAGCGGCTTTGCGACCGGCGAGACCGCAGGACCGGTGGCTGAGAAGGAGTCAATCATCGACGCGCTGTTCGGCTTCGACCGCATGGAGGACATCTTCGCGGCGCTGAAGCGCGACGGCTCCGACTTCGCGCTGGCGACATTGAAGACGCTCAACGAAAAGTCGCCGCGCGGCATGGTGGTGACGCTGAAGCTGCTGCGGCTCGCCCGCGCTTCATCGAGCCTCGAGGAATGCCTGGTGCGCGAATACCGCGCCGCGCTGGAAGTCTTCCGCAGCGACGATTTTCGCGAGGGCGTGCGTGCCGCCGTGATCGACAAGGACCGCAACCCGACCTGGTCGCCGCCGCGCATCGAGGATGTGACGCCGGAGATGCTGGCGCCGTATCTCGCCGAGATTGGCGCCGACGAGCTGAAGTTCAATTAACAACGCGACAGCGGAGGAAATGACAATGGCCACGATCGCATTCATTGGTCTGGGCAACATGGGCGGCCCGATGGCCGCCAACCTCGTCAAGGCCGGCCACAAGGTGGTGGCGTTCGATCTCGTCGAAGCCTCGCGCAATCAGGCCAAGGCCGATGGCGCCAGCATTGCCGACAGCGCTGCGGGCGCGGTGAAGGGCGCTCATGTCGTCGTCACCATGCTGCCCGCAGGCAAGCACGTGCTCGGCGTCTGGAACGAGGTCGTGCCCGCCATGACCAAGGGCGCGCTGATCATCGATAGCTCCACCATCGACGTCGAGAGCGCGCGGGCCGCGCATGCGCTCGCCGCCAAGAGCGGTGTGCTTTCGGTCGATGCGCCGGTCTCCGGCGGCACCGGCGGCGCCAAGGGCGCCACGCTCACCTTCATGTGCGGCGGCGATGACAAGGCGTTTGCCGCTGCGAAGCCCGTGCTGGAAAACATGGGCAAGAAGATCGTCCATTGCGGCGGCGCCGGCGCGGGCCAGGCGGCCAAGATCTGCAACAACATGATCCTCGGCATCTCCATGATCGCGGTCAGCGAAGCGTTCGCGCTCGGCGAGAAACTCGGGCTCTCGCATCAGGCGCTGTTCGACGTCGCCTCGACCTCCTCGGGCCAGTGCTGGTCGCTGACGACGTATTGCCCGGTGCCGGGCCCGGTGCCGACCTCGCCGGCCAACAACGACTACAAGCCGGGCTTTGCCTCGGCGCTGATGGTGAAGGATCTGACGCTGGCGCAGGACGCCGCCAAGGCCGCCGGTGCGGCTACGCCGCTCGGCAAGCATGCGCAGGAGATCTATCAGTCTTTCGACGCAGCCGGCCAGGGCGGGGTGGATTTTTCCGGAATTATCAAGCACGTTCGCAGCCTCGCTGGAAAATAGCGGGGCTTCGTAGCCCGGATGGAGCGAAGCGAAATCCGGGATAGCTGCTTCCAATGGCGTAGCCGGCCCCGGATTGCGCTTTGCTCCATCCGGGCTACGCTCGAAGATCAATTCGACGGGCCCGGATCATGACGACATTTTTGGAAGCGCGCGCGTTTCTGCTGGATCACCGCACGGACTACGAGGCCGCGGTCAAAGGCTTTCGCTGGCCGGATCCGGTTCCCTTCAACTGGGCGCTCGACTGGTTCGACGCCGAGCTGGCGGCCAATGCGGAATCCAGGGATCGGCCGGCGCTGTGGATCGTCGACGCTGCGCAGGATCGCCAGACAAAACTGTCATTCGCGGCGCTCTCCAAGCGCTCCAACCAGGTCGCCAATTTCCTCCGCGCGCAAGGCTTGAAGCGCGGTGATCATCTCCTGCTGCTGCTCGGCAATGTGGTTCCGCTGTGGGAGACCATGCTGGCGGCGATGAAGCTCGGCGTCGTCGTGATTCCCGCGACTACGCTGCTCACCGCGGACGAGCTGCGCGATCGCCTCGATCGCGGCAGGGCGAGGGCGGTTGTCGCTGCCGAGGATCAGGTGGCGAAATTCGCAAGCCTCGGTGCCGAGGGCATCGTTCGCATCGTGGACGGCACCGCCTCCGACGGATGGCTGTCATACAATGAAGCCGCGAAGGCCTCCGAAAGTTTCGCGGCTGATGGTCCGACCAATGCCGACGACCCGATGCTGCTCTATTTCACCTCAGGCACCACGGCGAAACCAAAACTCGTCCGGCACAGCCAGCGCAGCTATCCCGTCGGCCATCTCTCCACCATGTATTGGATCGGGCTGAAGCCCGGTGACCTCCATCTCAACATCTCCTCGCCCGGCTGGGCCAAGCACGCCTGGAGCTGTTTCTTCGCGCCGTGGAATGCGGGTGCGACCGTGTTCGTGGTCAACCAGCCGCGCTTCGATGCGAAGGGCCTGCTCGCCACCATCGGCCGCTGCGGCGTCACCACGCTGTGCGCGCCGCCGACGGTGTGGCGGCTGTTCATCCAGGAGAACCTTGCTTCGTTCAAGGTGGCGCTGCGCGAGGTCTGCGGCGCCGGCGAGCCGCTGAACCCTGAAGTGATCGACCAGGTGCGGGCGGCGTGGGGCCTCACCATCCGTGACGGCTACGGCCAGACCGAAACCACGGCGCTCGCCGGCAACTCGCCGGGCCAGAAGATCAAGATCGGCTCGATGGGCCGGCCGCTGCCGGGCTATCGCGTGCAGATCAGCGACGCCGACGGCCACCCCGCCAGGGAAGGCGAGGTCACGCTGGTGCTCGGCTCCGAGCGGCCCGCAGGTCTGATGCAGGGCTACCAGGGCGATGACGGCAAGCTGTCCGGCGCCGAGGGCGAGCTCTATCGCAGCGGCGATGTCGTGTTCGAGGACGACGAGGGCTATCTCACCTTCGTCGGCCGTTCCGACGACGTCTTCAAGTCATCCGATTACCGCATCAGCCCGTTCGAGCTCGAGAGCGTGCTGCTCGAGCACGAGCTGGTCGCGGAGGCCGCGGTCGTGCCGAGCCCGGACCCGATCCGTCTTGCGATCCCCAAGGCGTTCGTGCTGCTGACCTCCGGCACGGAGCGGACGCCGGAGACGGCGCTTTCCATCTTCAGGCATCTGCATACGCGGCTTGCGCCGTTCAAGCGCATCCGCCGTCTCGAAATCGTCACCGAACTGCCGAAGACGATCTCTGGCAAAATCCGTCGCGTGCAGCTACGACGGCTCGAACGCGACGACGATCGCGAGGATCCCTTGCGCGGCCGCGAATTCCGCGAGGAGGATTTTCCGGAGTTGTCCAAGACACGGAGCGAGACCTAAGTGAACCAAATCTGGAAGTCGCCGCCGATCACGCTTCAGGCCTATCAGGCCCTGGTCGGCAAGGAGATCGGCGTGTCGGCGTGGCATCTGATCGACCAGCCCCGCATCAACGCCTTTGCCGACGACACCGAGGATCACCAGTTCATCCACGTCGATCCCGAGCGCGCCAAGGAAACCGCGTTCGGCACCACCATCGCCCACGGCTTTCTGACGATGTCGATGTTGTCGGTGATGTCCTATGAAGTGATGCCGGCGATCGCAGGCACCACGATGGGCGTCAATTACGGCTTCGACAAGCTGCGCTTCATCTCGCCGGTTCGTTCGGGCAAGCGCGTCCGCGGCCGCTTCGTGTTGGCGGAAGCCAAGCTGCGCAAGCCGAACGAATTGCAGTCCCGCACCAACGTCACGGTCGAGATCGAAGGCGAGGACAAGCCGGCGCTGGTCGCGGAGTGGCTGGGCCTGATCTATTTCGCTTGATACCGCGCGTCGTTCCCGGGCTTGACCCGGCAACCCATCGCTGCTCAAAAGCTGACCAAATCTCTCGCGGAGCGCTCTCACCCTCTCCCCTTGTGGGAGAGGGTGGCTTCGCGGAACGCGAAGCCGGGTGAGGGGTCTCTCTCCGCGAGCGCATCTGTTGCGAGAGACCCCTCATCCGGCGCTTCGCGCCACCTTCTCCCACAGGGGGAGAAGGAAGAAGAGGCAGGAACTGCACAATGGCAATCAGGTTCGACGGACGCGTCGCCATCGTCACCGGCGCGGGCAATGGTCTCGGCAAGGCGCATGCGCTGGGGCTGGCCAGCCGCGGCGCCAAGGTCGTGGTCAACGATTTTGGCGGCGCGCGTGATGGCACCGGCGGCTCGCTGTCCCCGGCCGAGGCCGTGGTCGAGGAGATCCGCAAAGCCGGCGGCACCGCGATGGCCGACGGCGCCGACGTCTCCAACTTCGAGCAGGTCACCGCCATGGTCGAACGCGCCACCAGGGAGTGGGGCAGCGTCGATCTGATGTGCGCCAATGCCGGCATCCTGCGCGACAAGTCGTTCGGCAAGATGGAAGCCGCCGATTTTCAGAAGGTACTCGACGTGCATCTCGTCGGCACCTTCTATTGCTGCAAGGCGGCCTGGGCCGGCATGCGCGACCGCAACTACGGCCGCATCGTGCTGACGACGTCGTCCTCCGGCCTCTACGGTAATTTCGGCCAGGCCAATTACGGCGCGGCCAAGTCCGGCATGGTCGGCCTGATGAACGTGCTCGCCGAAGAGGGGCGCAAGAACAACATCCGCGTCAACATCATCTCGCCGACGGCGGCGACCCGCATGACCGAGGAGCTGCTGCCGCCGCAGGCGCTGCAGCTGATGAAGCCGAACGCGATCACGCCCGCGGTCGAGTACATGCTCAGCGAGGATGCGCCGACCCGCACCATCATGGGCGCCGGCGCCGGCTCCTTCGCGGTCATCAAGATCCTGGAGAGCGAAGGCATCAACCTGCCGGAGTCCGAATGGACACCGGACGCGGTTGCTGCGCATTTCGCGGAGATCAGCGACATGTCGAAGGCGAAGGCGCTGACCGGCGCGTTCGAGCAGACCCAGAAATACGTGGCGCAGGCCGCGGCACGGGCGGGGATCAAGCTCTGACCGACGTCGCCGTCATCGGTGCCGGTCCCGCCGGGCTGATGGCGGCGGAGGTGCTGGCGCAGGGCGGCGCGCGCGTCACCGTGTACGACGCCATGCCGTCCGCGGGCCGCAAATTCCTGATGGCGGGCCGGGGCGGGCTCAATCTCACCCACAGCGAGCCGCTGCCGGAGTTCATGGCGCGTTACCGCGAGGCGGCGCCGAAGCTGCAGGCGGCGATCGAGGCGTTTTCGCCGGGGGCTTTGCGAGCCTGGAGCGAGGCGCTGGGCGAGCCGACCTTCGTCGGCAGCAGCGGGCGCGTGTTTCCGAAAGCGTTCAAGGCCTCGCCGTTGCTGCGCGCCTGGCTGCGGCGGCTCGATGCGGCCGGCGTGAGGTTTACGTTCCGTCATCGCTGGACCGGTTGGGACGGCGAGGGGCGCTTGCTGTTTCGAACGCAGCATGGCGTGGTAGCCGTCGTTGCCGATGCGACCGTGCTCGCGCTTGGTGGTGCCAGCTGGCCGCGGCTCGGCTCAGATGGCGGCTGGGTCGAATTGCTCGCCACCAAAGGCATCGCCGTCTCAAAGCTGCGGCCGGCCAATTCCGGCTTCACGGTCGCTTGGTCAAACGTGTTCCGCGATCGTTTCGAGGGCCAGCCGCTCAAGGGCGTGGCGTTGACGATCGGAGCTCACACGGTGCGCGGCGAGGCGATGATCACGCGCAGCGGCATCGAGGGCGGGGCGATCTATGCGCTGTCGGCGGAGCTGCGCGAGGCGGTGCTGGGTCTCGGGCCGGCGACGTTGATGATCGCGTTGCGGCCTGATCTCGACGTTGCTGCGCTGACGACGCGCTTGTCGGGCACGCGAGGCAAGCAGTCGCTGGCGAACTTCCTGCGCAAGGCCGCGCAAGTGTCGCCGGTCGGAATTGGTCTGATGCAGGAGGCTGCGATCGCATCCGGGCGGCAGTTGGCTTCGTACTCGCCGGCTGAGCTTGCGGAGCTGATCAACTCCATTCCGGTTCAGCTCACCGGCACAGCCCCGATCGAGCGCGCGATCTCGACCGCGGGCGGGATCTCGTTCGACGAGCTCGACGACCGCTTCAAGTTGCGCAAGCTGCCGGGCGTGTTCGCGGCAGGCGAGATGCTGGATTGGGAGGCGCCGACCGGGGGCTACCTGCTGCAAGCCTCGTTCGCGACGGGGGCCGCCGCGGGCAGGGGTGTGTTGGCGTGGCTCAAGCGTTCTTAGAATGCCGCCGCCCTTCGAGGGCCGCTGAAGAAGCGGCCACCTCAGGGTGACGGCTACGCGTGAGCGCCCTCTATTCTCGAGCATAGCTCAAGAGAGAGCGTCATCCTGAGGTGCGCGGCCTCCGGTGCAAAGCACCTGAGGCCGCGCCTCGAAGGATGCGCGGGCGCTCCGCCTAGTCTACCGCAGCTTCCCGCGCGCCGCCACCGGCAGCGTGCCGATGATCTCCTCGCCGCGCACCATCAACACCTCGTCCATCATGTTGACGACGACGCAGACGTGGTTCGGCACGATGCGGACGACGTCGCCGACGTTGGGGCGGGTGTTGCTGCGGGAGAGGTCGAGGAAGCCGTGCTCCTCGGCGAATTTTGCGATCTTGGCCTCGGGGTGCTCCAGGATCAGGCCGTGGCCGTCGAGGCCGCCGGTGTCCGTGGTCAGCGTCTTCGAGCCGGCGTCGAGGATGCCGCGCTCGGGCGCGGCGCGGCTCACCACCGTCGAATAGATGTGAAGCGCGCAATCGTCCCAGCTGGCGACGCCGGCCGCGACCTGCATGCGATCGTTGTAGATGTAGGTGCCGAAGCGATGCTCGGTGCCACCCTTGAGCTTGCCGATGTTGACGAGGTTCGGCGTGCCGCCGGTCGAGACGATCTTGGCGTCCAGCCCGTGCGCGCGCACGCCGGCCAGAGCCTCGTCGTAGAACTTCTGCGCATCGCCCCAGCCGGTCTCGGTCGGGTACATCATGAAGCCGGCAAACGTGAGCCCCTTGGACGCGGCAATCTCGCGCGCCAGCGCGATTGCCTCGGCCGGGGTCTCGACACCGGCGCGCTTGCGCCCCGTATCGCACTCGACCACGACCGAGAGCGGGCGGCCGGACGCTGCGGCGGCTTTGGGCAGCCCCGCGACGACGGTCGAATTGTCGGCGGCGACTGTCATGTTGGTCTTGGCATTCAGCGCGCCAAGCCGCGCCATCTTCTCTTCGCCCAGCAGATTGTAGCTGATCAGGATGTCGTCGATGCCGGCATTGGCCATGATCTCGGCCTCGCCGATCTTCTGACAGGTGATGCCTTTGGCGCCGGCCGCGACCTGCATCCTGGCGATGGTCGGATTCTTGTGCGTCTTGATGTGGGGACGATTGGCGATTCCGGCCTCGTCGCAGGCCTTCTGGATCCGCGCGATGTTGCGCTCGACCCTGTCCATGTCGATGACGGCGCAGGGGGTGCCGTATTCGCGGGCGATCTTGGCGGCGAGGGTGGTTGTCATGGTTTAGGCCTGTTCAATCTCTTCGCGGAGCATTTCAAGTTCGAGCCAGCGCTCTTCGGCGGCGGACAGTTCGTCATGCGCCTTGGCGATGGCGGCCGAGGTATCGTCGAATTTCTTGCGATCCTTCGCATAAAGATTGGGATCGTCGAGCACGCGCTGCAGCCTGGCGATGTCGGCCTGCAACGTCTCCATCTTCTTCGGCAGCGTCTCCAGCGCGTGCTTCTCGTTGAAGCTCAGCTTGCGCTTCGGCGCGGACGAGGGAGCCGCAGCACGCTCCTCCTTCTTCTCGACAGGGGCTTGCGCCTTCGCCGCCTCGCGCTTGAGGTCCGCGCCGCGTTGGGTCAGCATGTCGCTGTAGCCGCCGGCATACTCGATCCACTTGCCGTTACCTTCAGGCGCGATGACGGAGGTGACGACGCGGTCGAGGAAGTCGCGGTCGTGGCTGATCAGGATGACGGTGCCCTCGTAGTCGCCGAGCATCTCCTCAAGCACGTCGAGGGTTTCGAGATCGAGGTCGTTGGTCGGCTCGTCAAGCACCAGGAGGTTGGACGGCTTTGCCAGCGCGCGCGCCAGCATCAGCCGGCCGCGCTCGCCGCCGGAGAGAACTTCCACCGGGGTGCCGCGCTGCTCCTGGGCGAACAGGAAGTCCTTCATGTAGCCGACGACGTGCTTCGGCTTGCCGCCGACCATGATCTGATCGCCACGGCCGCCGGTCAGCGCCTCGGCCAGTGTCGATTTGGGATCGAGGCTTTCCCGGTGCTGGTCGAGCGTGGCTGTCTCCAGATTGGCCCCTAGCCGTACGGTGCCGGAGTCAGGCTGCATGCCGCCGGTGAGCAGATTGACCAGTGTGGTCTTGCCGGCGCCGTTCGGGCCGATGATACCGAGCCGGTCGCCGCGCTGGATGCGGGTCGAGAAGTTCTCGACGATCTTGCGCTCGCCATAGGCCTTGGTGATCCCCTTGGCCTCGATCACCAGCTTGCCGGATTGGTCGGCTTCGCTAGCTGCGAGGCTGGCGGTGCCGGCGGTGCCGCGATAGTTGCGGCGCTGGTCGCGCAGCGCATGCAGATTGGCGAGGCGCTTGACGTTGCGCTTGCGGCGCCCGGAAACGCCATGGCGCAGCCAGTGCTCCTCGTCGACGATCTTGCGGTCGAGCTTGTGTTGATCGCGCTCTTCCTCGGCCAGCACCTCGTCGCGCCAGGTCTCGAACGAGGCAAAGCCACGGTCGATCTGCTTGATCTTGCCGCGGTCGAGCCAGGCCGTGGAGCGCGACAGATTGGTGAGGAAGCGGCGGTCGTGGCTGATGATCACCAGTGCGCTGCGCCTGGAGTCGAGCTCCTGTTCCAGCCATTCGATGGTGGCGAGATCGAGATGGTTGGTCGGCTCGTCGAGCAGCAGAATGTCGGGCGAGGGCGCCAGCACGTAGGCCAGCGCCGCGCGCCGGGCTTCGCCGCCGGAGAGATTGTGCGGGTTCTCCTCTCCGGTGAGGCCGAGCTGCTCCAGCAGGTAGCGCGCCTGATGCTGGTCGTCGCCGGGGGCGAGCCCGGACTCGACATAGGCCAGCGTGGTCTTGTGGTCGCCGAAGTCGGGTTCCTGCGGCAGATAGCGCACGGTGGCGCCGGGCTGCACGAAGCGGCTGCCGCTATCGGGCTCGACAAGGCCGGCCGCGATTCTGAGCAGCGTCGACTTGCCCGAGCCGTTGCGGCCGATCAGGCAGACGCGTTCGGATGGCGCGACATTGAGCTCGACGCCCGACAGCAGCGGCGTGCCGCCGAAGGTCAGCCTGATGTCCTTGAGTTGGATCAGCGGGGGCGCCATGGTCAGCCCTGATGTGTTGCGGCTTGGTCGGCGCGGCGGCGCTGGATCCGGCGCAGCGTCTGGTCGAGCGCCGAGAGGAAGGCGGAGCGGTCGCGCGGCGCGAATGATCTGGGGCCGCCGGTGACCTCGCCGGCCGAGCGCAAATCCGTCATCAGATTGCGTACCGCCAGCGTCATGCCGATCGATTCCTCGGTAAAGGGCTTGCCGTTCGGCGCGATCACGTCGGCGCCCGCCTTCACACAGCGGCTCGCCAGCGGGATGTCCGAGGTCACCACGACGTCGCCCGGCCTGGCGCGCTCGGCGATCCAGTCGTCGGCCGCGTCCATGCCGCTGCCTGCGGCAATGCGCGAGATCAGCGGGTCCTGGGGCACGCGAATGAAGTTGCCGGCGACCACGCTCACGGGCACGCCGTGTCGGAGCGCCACGCGGTAAATCTCGTCCTTCACCGGACAGGCGTCGGCATCGACATAGATGCGGGTGGGGGTATCGGTCATTCCGCCGCGTGGTACCCCATTCGGGCCGCAAAGGCGAGGGGATTGACCGCTGTTCCCCGGGGCCTACGATCGGTCCCGAAACAAGAATATGGGGAACGCCAAGCCATGCCGAACCGGCTCGAAACCTACCGCGTCGAGGCCTACAACACCGCCAAACAATCCGAAAACAAGATGCATGACGACACGGTGGCGCGCCGCTTCGGCTTTTCCGGCGGGCTGGTCCCGGGCGTCGATGTCTTCGCCTACATGATGCACGTGCCGATCGCCCGCTGGGGTCGTGATTTCCTGTCACGCGGGCTGGTCGAGGCGCGCTTCATCAAGCCGGTCTATGATGGCGAGGCGGCCGATGTCGATGCCACCGAGCATAACGACCTGCTGACGATCGAAGTGTTCAGCCGCACCACACTGTGCGCCACGGGGACGGCCTCGCTGCCGGCCGCTGCGCCGGCGGTGGCGCTGAGCGACTATGTCGCGGTGCCCGCCGTGGCCGAGCGCAAGCCGGTCGATCCAGCGACGTTCGAGACCGGCAAATGGCTGGGCACGACGCCGCGCCGCTGGGCCGGGCAGGATGCGGCGGATTATCTCACCGATGTCAGGGAGACCGATCCGATCTTCGCGCGCGAGGGGCTCGGCCATCCCGGCCTGATCCAACGCGTGATGAACCGCGTGCTGGTCGACAACACCATTCTGGGCCCGTGGATCCATGTCGGCAGCCGCATGCAGCTCTTGTCCGCCGCGCGCGCCGGCGACGAGATCACCGCACGAGCAAAGGTCACGGCGAACTACGAAAAGAAGGGCCACCGCTTCGTCGAGCTCGACGCACTCGTCGTCGCCAACGGCACGACGCCGATCGCGCACTGCCAGCATACCGCGATCACCCAGCCGCGGGAGCAGGCGGCGGCGTAGCACGCAGCGCCGTCATTCCGGGGCGGTCCACAGGACCGAACCCGGAATCTCGAGGTTCCGGGTTCGATGCTGCGCATCGCCCCGGAACGACAAGACGGCGCTTACGCCGCCTTTGCCTTCGCGTCCTGGATCGCGCGCCAGACGCGCTCCGGGGTCAGCGGCATGTCGATGTGCTTGATGCCATAATCCGAGAGCGCATCGAGCACCGCGTTCACCACCGTCGACAGGCTGCCGGCGCAGCCGGCTTCGCCGCAGCCCTTGCTGCCGAGCGGATTGGTGGTGGCGGGTACCGGATGATCGCCGATCGTCATGTTGGGCACGTCCTCGGCGCGGGGCAGGGCGTAGTCCATCAGCGAGCCCGTGATCGGCTGGCCGCTGTCGTCGTAGCGGATGTGCTCCATCAGCGCCTGGCCGATGCCCTGGACGACACCGCCATGGAGCTGGCCGGCGACCAGCAGCGGGTTGATCACCGTGCCGAAATCGTTGACCGCGCTGTAGCGCACGATCTGCACCACGCCGGTCTCAGGATCGATCTCGACCTCGGCGACGTGGCAGCCGTTCGGGAACGCGGAGGCGACCGGTTCGCTGGTGTGATCGACATCGAGTGAGTCAGGCACGCCGTCAGGTACCTTGCCGTCATGCAAGCGCTTGGCGAGCTCCATGATGTCGATGCTGCGATCGGTGCCGGCGATCGTGAAGCTGCCGCCTTCGAATTCGATGTCGGCTTCGGACGCTTCGAGCATGTGCGCCGCGGCGCGCTTGCCTTTCTCTATGACGAGCTTGGCAGCGCCGACGATGGCCTGGCCGGTCGCGGTGATCGAGCGCGAGCCGCCGGTCCCGTTACCGGTGTGGACGATGTCGCTGTCGCCCTGAACCAGCTTGATGCTCTCGAAGGGCACTCCCAGCTGCGCGCTCAGCACCTGCGCGAACGGCGTGGCGTGACCCTGGCCGTAGTCGAGCGTGCCGGTGATGAGCTGCACGGAGCCATCGGCATCGAACACGATCTTGCCGAGCTCGGGGCTCGGCGGCGCCGTGACCTCGAGATAGGAGCCGACCGCGATACCGCGCAGCTTGCCGGCCTTCTTGCTCTCCTTCTTGCGCTTGGCGAAGTTCTCGTGGTCGGAGATTTCGAGCGCCTTGTTGAACACGGCCTGGAAGTCGCCGCTGTCATAGGTCACGCCGGAGGAGGCCGCGAACGGGATCTGGCTCGGCTTGATGAAGTTGCGCTTGCGCAAGGTCAGGCGGTTGATGCCCATCTCGTCGGCGGCGCGGTCGATCAGCCGCTCCATGTAATAATTGGCCTCGGGCCGGCCGGCGCCGCGGTAGGCGCCCATCAACGTGGTGTTGGTCAGCACCACCTTGATGTCGACCGCCATCAGCGGCGTGCGATAGACGCTGGAAAAGTTTTTGCCGGTGTTGAGCGAGAGCGGCCCCGGTGCGACGCCGGTGATGTAGGCGCCGAGATTGCCGTAGCCGGACAGCTTGGCCGCGAGGAAGTGCCCTTCAGCGTCGAGCGCCAGCTCGGCATGGATCTTCTGCGCACGGCCGTGGCTGTCGGAGAGAAAGGCGGTCGAGCGCTCGTCGAGCCATTTCACCGGACGGCCCAGCGCCTTGGCCGCGTACAGAATGCACATGTATTCGGGGTAGTTGATGTTCTTCATGCCGAAGGAGCCGCCGACATTGGCGGTGAGGATCCGCACCTTCTCGTTCGGCACCTTCAGGTTCTTGGCGAGGTTGGCGCGGTTGCCGGCGACGCCCTGGGTCGGCACCTGGATGGTGTAGCGCTCGGTCTTCTTGTCGTAGGAGGCAAGGCCGACGCGCGGCTCCATCGAGACCACGGCGACGCGGGTGTTCTCGATGTCGATCTTGGTGACATGCGCGGCACTGGCAAAAGCCGCGTTGACCTTGTCGATGTCGCCATAATGGTAGTCGAGCGCCACGTTGTTCGGGATATGGTCGTAAAGCTGCGGCGCGCCGGGTCTGGCGGCTTCCTCGGGGTCGGTTACCGCCGGCAGCGGCTCGACGTCGAGCTCGACCGCTTCGGCGGCGTCGCGGGCCTGCGCCAGCGTCTCGGCCACCACGAAGGCGACGGGATCGCCGACGAAGCGGACCTTGTCGGTCGCCAGCGGCTGGCGGTTGGTCTGCAGCAGGGGCGAGCCGTCGCGGCTCTTCAGCGGTAGGCCGCAGGTGAAGGGGCCGTAGCCGGCGGCGTCGAGATCCTTGCCGGTCCAGACGCCCAGCACGCCCGGCATCGCCTTGGCGGCATCAATGCCGATGCCGCGGATGGTGCCGTGAGCGTGGGTGGAACGGACGACCACGGCATAGGCCTGGCCGGGCAGGTTGAAATCGTCGGTGTAGCGGCCCTTGCCGCGCACCAGCGTGTCGTCCTCCTTGCGGCGGACGGGCTGCCCGACGCCATATTTTTGCAGTGCAATAGCGTTTTCGAGCGTGGACGATTTGGTGTGTTCTTGCATGGAATTGACCTGAAAAGCCGGCAATTGCGCGTTTTGGGGGCGCCTAGAGGGACCGGACCACCCAAAAATAACCCACGGTCCCGTTCACGACAACGCACGAATGGGCATGGTCCCATGTGATGCGTTGTTGCGCATACCCGCCGCGCTGCTAATGTTTCAGGCGAAAAAAGCAATTCCAGACCGGCCCGACCGGCCGCGGAAAGACAGTTTGTATGAATGACCACACGCGGCTCCGCGACGGCCATGTAAGCCAACATGGGCCGCACGGTGAGCTGGAGGGGTCGATGGCGACGGTGGCGTTGGCCACCGAACCGGCCGTCGCCGCGCAAGCGCCGGGAACCGGCGTCTACGCGGCGCTGGACCTCGGAACCAACAATTGCCGGCTGCTGATCGCCTGTCCGACCCAGGACGGCTTTCGCGTCGTCGATTCCTTCTCGCGCATCATCCGGCTCGGGGAGGGCGTCTCGGCAACCGGCTGCATCAGCGATGCCGCGATCGAGCGCGCCATCGCCGCGCTCAGCATCTGCCGCGACAAGATCAACTTGCGGAAAGCGCGGCGGCTGCGGCTGATCGCGACCGAAGCCTGCCGCGCGGCCTCGAATGCGGAGGGGTTCCGCAGCCGCGTCGCGGCCGAGACCGGCATCGAGCTGGAAGTGATCGACCGCGAGACCGAGGCCGCGCTCGCCGTGCTCGGCTGCTCGCCGCTGGTCGATCCCAGGGGGCGCGGCGCGATCCTGTTCGACATCGGCGGCGGCTCGACCGAATTGGTGCGGATCGAGCGCGACGCTCAAGATCCGGAGCCGCGCATCAAAGCCTGGATGTCGATCCCCTATGGCGTGGTCACGCTCGCCGAGCAGTTCGGCGGCCGCGACGTCACGCCGGAGATCTACGCCGCGATGGAGCGGGCGGTCGCAGACCACGTCGCGCCGTTCGCCGAGGAGCACGGCCGCGATCTGGCCGACATGCACCTGCTCGGCACCTCGGGCACGGTGACGACGCTCGCCGGCATCCATCTCAATCTTCCGCGCTACGACCGCCGCCGCATCGACAGCATCTGGATGAACGATTCCGACATCACCGCGACCATCAACAAGCTGCTCGGCATGAGCTACGAGGAGCGCGCCAACAACAGCTGCATCAGCGTCGAACGCGCCGATCTCGTGCTCGCCGGTTGCGCCATCCTCGATGCCATCCGCCGCGCCTTTCCGCTGCCGCGCCTGCGCGTCGCCGACCGGGGCCTGCGCGAGGGCATGCTGGTCGAGATGATGCGCGAGGACGGCGCGCTCAGGAGCTGGTGAGATGGCCAAGGACACCACCGGCCGCTTGCACGTCCAAGTCAAGACCAAGGTCAAGACCGGCGGCAAGCGCAAATTGTCGTCGAAGCTCTGGCTCGAACGCCAGCTCAACGATCCCTATGTCGCCAAAGCCAAGGCCGCGGGCTATCGCTCGCGCGCCGCGTTCAAGCTTCTGGAGATCGACGACAAGTTTCGCTTCCTGAAGCCCGGCATGGCCGTGGTCGACCTTGGCGCTGCGCCCGGCGGCTGGAGCCAGATCGCCGCCAAGCGCGTCGGCTCCACCGAGGGCAAAGGCAAGGTCGTTGCGATCGATCTGTTGGAGATGCCCGAGATTCCCGGCGTCGACTTCGCCCAGCTCGACTTCATGGACAATGACGCGCCCGAAAAGCTCACCGCGATGCTGGGCGGCGGCGCCGACGTCGTGATGTCCGACATGGCCGCCAACACCACCGGCCACCGCAAGACCGACCAGCTTCGCATCGTCGGCCTGGTCGAGACCGCGGCCGCATTCGCCTGCGATGTGCTGAAGCCCGGCGGCACCTTCCTGGCAAAGACCTTCCAGAGCGGAGCCGACGCCGATCTGCTCGCCCAGCTCAAGCGCGACTTCGCCACCGTGCGCCACGTCAAGCCGGCCGCGAGCCGGCAGGACTCCTCGGAACGCTACGTGCTGGCCACGGGATTTCGCGGCGGGGCAACAGGCGAGACCTAGCGGACCCGCGTCTCGACAGCATGTCGGATACGATCTTGCCGTTCGCGATCGTCCGCGAGTTCGCGCCGACCTCGTCGTGCCCCTCTATTGAGGGCTACCGCACATGGCCCTTGGCGCGACCTGAGCGCGCGCCTCGTCCTTCGAGACGACCGCGGAGCCTGTCATCTGAAATGAGTGCCGCGCACGCGACCGACGACGGGTGTCTCGAAGGATCGCCACAGGCGAAGTCTCTCATATGCGACCACAACATCAACGGCGGTTGATCGTAGCCGCGGTGCGCGCGGCGCGCCGGAATTGACGCTGGACGAGAGCTGGGCGCTCCTGCAAAGGATGCGCGTGGTTGGCTGGCGAGGAGATGGGGCCGGAATGCCGGCGGTAGAATTCGACCTTCGCGGGGTCATAGGGCCGAGCGGCGAATTTCGCGACGGCAAGATGGAGGCGGCATTCTCCGCGAGCGTGTGGCAGTCGGCGCGCGCGATGGCGCTGCTCTGCATCCTCGCCGAGACGGCCGCGAGCCTGTCGTTCGCGCCGCTGGATTTTCTGATGCTGACCGGCCCGCGGCTGGCGTTCTTCACCGAGATCCGGATCCTGATCGCGCTCGCGGCGCTTGCCGCCGTGCTCGCCGTGCTGCAGACGACGCGATACGCGCGCATCGTCGCGATCACCTATGCGCACCAGATTGCGTTCTTCACGCTCAATGCGCTCGTCTTCGACCAGCCGAGCCTGACCCGTCACGGCGGATTGCTGCTGCCGCTGATCGCCATCGCGCTCAACCTCTGTGTCCCCGGGCGCTTCCGCTGGGTCACGCTGTTGAGCGCTTACGCCCCCACGGTCAGCCTGTTGTTCTGGGCAGTGCTCAGGCCGGACCCGGAGAGCCCGCTCGACCTGACGATCATAGGGTTGGTCATACTGGTCGGTTACGTCGTCGGTGCGATGGCGCGCACACAGTTCAACCGTCTCAGGCGCGAGGAATATCTGCGCATTGCGCGCGAGCAGCAGATCAACCTCGATTTGCGCGAAGCCAAGGACGCGGCGGAGGCGGCAGCGAGCGTCAAGGCCGACTTCCTGGCGGTCATGAGCCACGAGATCCGCACGCCCATGAACGGAATCCTCGGCATGGCGAAACTGGCGCTGGATGATCCATTGCCGCCGTCCCAGCGCCGGCGGGTCTCGACCATTCGTTCCTCGGCGCAGGGACTGCTCAAGATCCTCGACGACATCCTCGATATATCGAAGCTCGAACGACAGGCCGACATTTACGAACGTGCCCCGTTCGATGTCAGGCAGGGGCTGCGCGAGATCGTCAACCTGATGTCGCCGCGCGCGCATGAGAAGGGGCTGACGCTGCAGCTCGCGATTTCTCAGACGGTGCCGCGCTGGGTGCTCGGCGATCAGTCGCGGCTGCGGCAGATTCTCTTCAACCTGATCGGCAACGCCCTGAAATTCACGAGCCGCGGCGGCGTTACGGTCGAGGTCACCGCATCGCGCCCGCAGGACGAGGCGGTCGTCGTCTTCTGCGTTGCGGACACCGGTATCGGCATTCCGCCCGAGCAACGGGCTCGGCTGTTTCAATCCTTCGAACAGGGCGATGCCTCGATCCGTCGGCGCTTCGGCGGCACGGGCCTCGGCCTTGCGATCTGCAAGCGGCTCGTCGAGGGCATGAAGGGGCAGATCGAAGCCGAGAGCACGCCGGGGCTCGGCAGCCGCTTCCGCTTCTCGTTGCCGCTGCCGGCGGCCGACGGGCCGGCCATGCGCGATCCGGCGGACGAGACGCCTGCGCCGACGAGGCCCTTGAACCTGTTGCTGGTCGAGGACCTCCAGATCAATGCGGCCGTCGCGCGCGGGATGCTCGAGCGGGCAGGTCATCGGATCGCGCTGGTCAAGTCGGGCGAGCAGGCGATCGAGCTCGTCCGCAGCGCGCGCTTCGACGCCGTGCTCATGGACGTGCAGATGCCCGACGTCGACGGGTTGGAGGCCACGCGGCGCATTCGCGCGCTGGCCTCGCCGCAAAGCGAGGTCCCGATCGTGGCCTTGACCGCCAACGTCATGGCGGAGGATGTCGAGGCCTGTCGTGCGGCGGGGATGGACGGGCATCTGGCCAAGCCGATCGACGCTGCGGCCCTGCATCGTGCGATCGAGACGGCGCTGGCGAGCCGGCGCTGGTCCGTGGCCGGGCCCGGGGCGCCGCTCAATGCCGGCGGTGATGTCCTCGTGGTGGGCGACGGGCGCAAGGCTACCCACGATCCGCTCCGGCGTCTCGGCTTTCGCGTCTTTCCGGCCGGCTCGTTCGATGCCGCCGGTGCGATGCTGGCGGCGCGCGAATTCGCCGCGATCGTCGCGGTCGCCCCGCCGCCCGGATTCGTGCTGGGCTTGCGTTCGCGCGCTCAGGATCAGGGCAAGCGCGTCTTCATCATCGCCGCGTCCGCGCCGGAGGACGGCACCCGGATGCTGGAGGAAGGCGCCGATCTCGTGCTTGCGGCGACGCTGTCTGCGGAGGAGGTCATCTGGAAAATCGAGGCGTTCCTCGCCGCGGAAACACCCGACAGCGCGTTCTCGCTCGAAGAGGTGTTCGGGCGGGATCGCATCGACGAATTCCAGGAGCTGTTTGCCGACAGCCTGCTGGAGCTCGACCGCGCGCTGGCGCGCAGCGATCTGACGCCGAAGGAGCTGGCGGGCATCGCCCACCGCATCAAGGGCAGCGCGGCCAATCTGCGCATGTCCGAACTTGCCGCGAGCGCCGACGACGCGATGATCGCCGCAAGGACGGTGCTGGCGGGGCTTCGCGACCGCGATGAAGCCGTCAACGCGCTGCGCCGGCAGATCGGTCTGGTGTTGAGGGAGCAGGGCGCCGTCGGATGAGGCGCCGCGGCCTCGCGCGGCCGTTAGAGGTGATTTCGGAGAGCAGATGTCGACCAGTGTGCTCGTTGTTGAGGATGCGCCGGAAATCCGGCTGATGCTGACCTCGTTCCTGAGGGAGCAGGGCATGGCCGCGCATGGCTTGGCGACCGGCGCCGAGCTGCGCACCGCCTTGCCCAAGCTTCGGCCCGACATCGTCCTGCTCGATATCAACCTTCCGGACGCCGACGGCATCGCGCTGGCGCGCGAGTTGCGGCTCGGCGAAAAATGCGGCCTGATCTTCGTCACCAGCCGCGACTCCGAGGACGACATGCTGTCCGGCCTCGATGCCGGCGGAGACGATTACGTCTCCAAGCCGATCAATCTGCGCACGCTGCTGGCCCGAATCCGCAGCGTGTTGCGGCGGACGACGGAATCGATCATCACCTTCGACGGCTGGATCCTCGATCCGGTCCGGCGCGAGCTGTTCCGCCCTGATGGAAGCATGGTCCAGTTGACCGCGGGGGAGTTCAACATCCTCGTGGCGCTGGCCTCGCACATGACGCAGCCGCTCAGTCGCGACTTCCTGCTCGACGTCATCTCGAACCGCGATCCCAGGGAGATCAGCGAGCACACCGTCGACAACCTGATCGTGCGGCTGCGCCGGAAGATGCAGCTTGGCAGTGTCGCCGCGCCGATCGCGACGGTGCGCGGCGTCGGCTACGCCCTGGTTCCGCTGCAGCCGGCAACCCGATCCTGAGACGCCTGGGGCGCCGCAGCTTTCATCCCAGCCGCTGATCCCGCACGTCCTGCGTATCCTCGGATGCCGCCTTGACGCCGGCCTTCTCCGCGCCCTTGCCGGCGCCCTTGCGGCTCGCAATCTCCACCGCCTTGCGGCCGGAGATTTCGTGGCCGGCATCCGCCGGCATCTGCCAGAAGAACCAGCTCGACGCCGCCGAGGTCAGCGCGACCACGAGGAAGGCCGGTGCGAACACGGTGGCGTCGATCTCGCTGACATGGTGGAACCACATCGTCGTCTCCACGCAGGCCGCACCGACGGCGACGCCGGCCGAGACCGCCAGCTGCTGGTTGACGCTGACAAGCGTCGTTGCGCGGCTCATCTGCGCAGTCTCGACGTCGGCATAGGCGACCGTGTTGATGGCGGTGAACTCCAGCGAGCGGAAGAAGCCGCCGACCACCAGGATGACCATGATGATGAGCAGCGGCGTCGTCACCGTGAACAGCGCGCAGACGGCGAGGAAGAACGCGCTGACGATCGCGTTCACCGTCATCAGGTTGCGGAAGCCGAAGGTGCGGATGAGGCGCGCCGCCAGCGTCTTCATGCCCATGGCCCCCAGCGAGGAGGCAAAGGTGACGAGGCCTGAATGGAACGGCGACAGACCGAAGCCGATCTGCATCAAGAGCGGCAGCAGGAACGGCAGCGCGCCGATGCCGAGCCGGAACAGGAAGCCGCCGAACACGGCCGCCCGCAGCGTCGGCAGCTTGAGGAGGGAGAAATCGAGCACCGGCGAGCCGGTACGCCGGGCGTGCATGACGTAGAGCGTCATCGAGATCGCGCCGCCGGCGATCAGCGCCGCGACCGTGCTCCACGGCAGCAGGTTCAGCCCGGCAACCGACAGGCCGAAGGCGATGCCTGCGAGCCCGATGCCGGCGAGCACCATGCCGTAGAGATCGAACGGCTCGCGTTCCTCGCTCTTGATCGGGTCGATGAACTTCAGCGCCATGAAGATGCCGAGCAACCCGATCGGGATGTTGATCAGGAAGATCCAGTGCCACGACGCGTAGGTCGTGATGAAGCCGCCGAGCGGCGGCCCGATCACCGGACCGATCAGGGCAGGGACCGTCACCCACGCCATGGCGTTGACCAGCGCGCTCTTGTCCACCGAGCGCAGCAGCACGAGGCGCCCGACCGGCGTCATCATCGCCCCGCCCATGCCCTGCAGGATGCGCGCGAACACGAAATCGGTGACCGAGGACGACAGCGCGCAGCCGACCGAGCCGACCATGAACACGCCGACCGCGATCGCGAACACCATCCGCGCGCCGAACCGGTCGGCGGTCCAGCCACTCGCCGGGATGAACACCGCGAGCGACAACAGATAGGAGGTGATCGCGAGCTTCAGCGTCAGCGGACTGGTGCCGATGTCGGCCGCGATCGCCGGCAGCGAGGTGGCGATCACCGTCGAGTCCATGTTCTCCATGAACAGTGCGGTGGCCACGATCAGCGGAATGATGCGTTGCTTGTCGACCATGACGGATTGGTAAGGGAAATCGGAAGGAGAGGCTGTTTGCGGCTTATCACCGGCGCTCGCCTGCGACCATTGCGGATCGGCGCATAGCACCTAAATCCTGCGTGACACGGTCTGGCCCCTCCGTCATTCCGGGGCACACGGCTTCTCACTCTCTCGTCATTCCGGGGCGCGCCACTTGGCGCGAACCCGGAATCCATCGGGATGCGGGCACCGCCGGGACATGGATTCCGGGTTCGCGACTTCGTCGCGCCCCGGAATGACGGCGGAGGGAGGGCGGACCGGCCATCCCCGCCGATACCACCCAAAAAAGCCTGTGCATGGCTGGCCAGCGGTCCGAATTGCTTTGATTCGTCACGCGGCCGTGCTATCGACCCGCGTCAACCCCACCGATGGGCTCCGATTCTCAAGGCGATGCCGCAAGGTACGCCGAGGGCGGCGCTCATCCATTAGCATTTGCGGCAAGGCCGCAGGAAGGAGTTGGCAAATGGCCACGGTGCAACTTCAGGGCATCCGCGAAGCCTTTACGTTCGACGACGTGCTGTTGAAGCCGGGCCTGTCGGATGTCATGCCGGGCGAGGTCGACATCCGCTCCCGCGTCACCCGCGCCATTCCGCTCAACATCCCGATCATGGCCTCGGCCATGGACACGGTCACCGAGTCCCGCATGGCGATCGCCATGGCGCAGGCCGGCGGTCTCGGCGTCATCCACCGCAATTTCGATCCCGAAGGGCAGGCGGCCCAGGTGCGGCAGGTCAAGCGCTATGAGTCGGGCATGGTGGTGAACCCGCTCACCATCAGTCCCGACGCCACGCTCGACGAAGCGCTGAAGCTGATGAGCGATCACGGCATCTCCGGCATTCCCGTCGTCACCGGCGCCGGCAAGAACACGCCCGGCAAGCTGGTCGGCATCCTCACTAACCGCGATGTGCGCTTTGCCACCGACCGCAGGCAAAAAGTCTCCGAGCTGATGACGCATGAAGGCCTTGTCACGGTGCGCGAGAATGTCAGCCAGGACGAGGCGCGGCGGATGCTGCATCAGCACCGCATCGAGAAGCTGCTCGTGGTCGACGAGCAATATCGCTGCGTCGGTCTCATCACCGTCAAGGACATGGAGAAGGCGGTCGCCCATCCGCTCGCCTGCAAGGATGCGCAGGGGCGCCTGCGCGTTGCCGCCGCCACCACCGTCGGCGATACCGGCTTCGAGCGAACCGAGCGGCTGATCGATGCCGGCGTCGATCTCATCGTCGTCGACACCGCGCACGGCCATTCCCGCCACGTGCTGCATGCCGTGAACCGGATCAAGCGCCTCTCCAACTCGGTTCAGGTCGTTGCCGGCAACGTGGCCACCACGGAAGGCACGCAGGCGCTGATCGATGCGGGCGCCGATTGCATCAAGGTCGGCATCGGCCCGGGTTCGATCTGCACCACGCGCATCGTCGCCGGCGTCGGCGTTCCCCAGCTTACCGCGATCATGGATGCGGTCGAGGCGGCGAAGAAGGCCGACATTCCCGTCATCGCCGACGGCGGCATCAAGTTCTCCGGCGACCTGGCCAAGGCGCTCGCCGCCGGTGCCGACATCGCCATGGTCGGCTCGCTGCTGGCCGGCACCGACGAGACGCCCGGCGAAGTGTTCCTGTGGCAGGGCCGTTCCTACAAGGCCTATCGCGGCATGGGTTCGGTCGGCGCGATGGCGCGCGGCTCGGCCGACCGCTACTTCCAGCAGGACATCAAGGACACGCTCAAGCTCGTGCCTGAAGGCATCGAGGGCCAGGTGCCCTACAAGGGCGCGGTCGGCCATGTCATGCACCAGCTCGCCGGCGGCCTGCGCGCCGCGATGGGCTATGTCGGCGCAAAGGACATGAAGGAGCTGCACGAGAAGGCCCAGTTCGTCCGCATCACCGGCGCGGGCCTGCGCGAGAGCCACGTCCACGACGTCACCATCACCCGCGAAAGCCCGAACTATCCGGGCGGGGGTTAGTCGCTCCGTCCTCGTTCGCGGCGCTCTCGTGCCCCGGACGCAGCGCAGCACCCCCGGCGATGCGAAGCGTCGTCCGGTGTGATGCGCTGCAGAGCCGGGGCCCATGTCTCCGAACATACCGTGTTGCCTGCTGGGTCCCGGCTCTGCGCAGCAGCGCAAGAGCGCTGCAGCGCGTCCGGGACACGAGAGGTGCGCGCGGCGAAACACCATCGACTTCCGCCGCTTTTGTATTGACGCAGCTACCTCCCTCCGCTTCCGTCCACGTCGACAGAAAATCGGAGGAAGCCAACATGTCCCAAGCTCAACATAGCGCCAAGCGCATCGTTCTCGCCGCGCGTCCCGTCGGCGAGCCCAAGCCGTCTGATTTTCGTCTGGAGGAATTCGCGGTGCCGACGCCCGGCGCGGGCGAAGTGCTGCTGCGCACGATCTGGCTGTCGCTCGATCCTTATATGCGCGGGCGCATGAGTGAGGGACCGTCTTATGCCGCACCGGTGCCAGTCGGCGGCGTGATGGAAGGCGAGGCGGTGAGCGAGGTCGCGGCCTCCAACAATCCTGACTTTGCGGTAGGCGACATCGTTCGCATCCGCTCGGGCTGGCAGACGCATGCGATCTCGAATGGCAAGGGCCTGATCAAGGTCGATCCGAAACTCGGTCCGATCTCGACCTCCATCGGCGTGCTCGGCATGCCCGGCATGACCGCGTATACGGGCCTGCTCGACATCGGCAAGCCGCAAGCAGGCGAGACCGTCGTCGTCGCCGGCGCCTCCGGTGCGGTCGGCTCGGCGGTGGGGCAGATCGCCAGGATCAAGGGCGCACGCGCAGTCGGCATCGCCGGCGGCAAGGACAAGTGCGACTACGTGGTGAAGGAGCTCGGCTTCGATGCCTGCATCGATCACCGCGATCCCGATCTCGCCGCCAAGCTGAAAGAGGCCTGCCCGAAAGGGATCGACGTCTATTTCGAGAATGTCGGCGGCGCCGTGTTCGAGGCGGTATTCCCGCTGCTCAACCCGTTCGCGCGCGTGCCGGTTTGCGGCCTGATCGCGCATTACAACGACACCGAGGCCAAGCCGCCGAAATGGGCCGCGAGCATGATGCGTGCGACGCTGACCAAGCGTCTGACCTTCCGCGGCTTCATCGTCTCCGACTTCGCCTCCCGCCACGGCGACTTCCTGCGCGACATGTCGGGATGGGTTCGCGACGGCAAGGTCAAGTACAAGGAGTTCGTCACCGAAGGCTTGGAGAGCGCGCCCGGTGCCTTCATGGGCCTGTTGAAGGGCGCCAATTTCGGCAAGCAGCTGGTCCGGGTCGGGCCGGACAAGGCCTAGGCGTGATCCGGAAAAGTGCGAAGCGGTTCTCCGGAGGATGATGCCCAACAACAACCTAAAGCGCGACTCATCGCGCTTTAGGCGACAGGGAGTGGGACTCCCGTGGCTCGAGAGCCACACGCCCGATGGGATAGTTAAAAAAGAGTCACCAAATGGTCACACCTGCCCGCAAAAGCCGCAGGTGTGACCGGCCGTTCATTGACGGGCCCGCGAAGGCATTGAATCATCGCGCATATTTCAGGTGCTGCGATGTTAGAGATCAGTGTTTTCTGCGTAATCCTGCTGGCCGCCGGCTATTGGACGGCCATGTTCATCATGGGCCGTCGCGACGACGTCATCCATGGCAAGTTCGTCCATGTCGACGAGGAGGGCGGTCTGACCCGCCCCTCGATGCCGACACCGCCGCCGCCATTCCCGAAGCGTCCGGTCAAGGCCGCATTGCCTGTCAGGCAGCCGCCCGCCAATGATCTCGCGGCCAAGCCGGTGAACAGCGAGGCGCTGCAGTCCTTGCTCGCTGCGATCCAGCAGGACCTCAAGAGCGTCGCCTGAGCGGCCGAGCGCATCAGTGCGCGCCGCCCATCTGGGCGAAGAGCTCCTCGATGTCGACATCGACCTGACCCGCGGCCCTGACGTGGCGAGCCTCGAAACTGTCGGGGCGGAAGCGATACTCGACCAGCCCGACCTCCTTGATCGCGATCCGGTCCTGGCGCTGATCGTTGATGATGAAGCCGGCCGACGGCGCCCAGACATGGCGGGTGTGGCGCCAGCTGAAGTCGCGCCGCTGGTGCACGTGGCCGCTGGCGACCAGGCGCAGATCGACGCCCGCAAACATCTCGATCAGCCGAGCCCGCGCCGGCTGCGGTACATAGCGGATCGAGGTCTCCGGCGTTTCAGGGTCGTCGGGCAAATTGAGGAAGAGCGGCTTGTGCAGGAACAGCGCGACCGGCCGGCCGTTCGTGCGCGCGATCTCGGACGCCAGCCAGTCGAACTGCGCGGCCTCGAAGGCGAGCCCTGAATTCATCACCAGCGTGTTGAGGCCGATGAAGCGCCAGCCCGCGGCCTCGAAGGCCCAATGGTCCTCGCCGATGATGTCGCAGAATTGCCGGCGATGCGCCTCGCTGACCGGCGGCTTTGGCGCCGGTCCGATCGCGGTCGGATTGTCGCCGATGTCGTGATTGCCGGGAATGTAGCGGCACGCGACGGGCAGGGCGTCGTGCAGGCCTTTGGCGAAGACGACATCGTCGCGGCCGGTCGGCCCGTCGAAGGCGACGTCGCCGCTGTTGACGACGAGATCGGGCCGCTCAGCGTCGATGTGCTCGCAAACGCGATGGAAGTTGGCGATCAGGCCGGGGAAGCGCCGGCCGAGATGGGTGTCGGAAATCTGCGTCAGGCGAAATTCGGACATGCGATCAGCTTAGCCGCCCTCGCGCGTCGATACGATGACGGCGCGGGATGGATCGCAGACGAACAAAGTTTAAAGCACGCGATAGCGGATCGTGTAGGCGTCCTGCGGCGCGATCGGCCCTGCGAGCTTTGAGGCGATGCGGTCGGCGAGGTGCCAGGGGCCGAACTCTGTGGAGCGATGTGGCTCGGCGGGCAGGCGCAGGCGGAACTCGAACGTGCCCTTGCCCGGCAGGTTCACGACCAGCACGCGGTCGGCGGTGCGGTGGTTGAGCGCGACCGCGCCCCGCAGCAGCGCGCGGCCGTCGGCGAGGTCGCGGACGCCGTCGACCAGCGCCAGGATCTGGTTGCGGTCGGTATGCAGCTCGATCTGGCTGTCTGTCGCCGCCGCCAGCATCTCCCGGGGCATGCGGATCTCGAACTCGACCGCGGGCTTCGACGGATTGAGACCGAGATAGGCGAGCGCGGCGTGGCGCATGTCGTAGGCGGCAAAGGCGAACAAGGCGAGCGCCGCGAACCCGGCGAGACCATGCCGGACGACATCGCGCCAGCTGCGGTAGCTCAGGCGAAAATACACCGTCATGGCCAGCGCGACCGCGAGCGCCATCGCGATACCTGACAGGGCCGACATCAGGATACCGAGCTGGCCGTCGGCGGAATCGGTCCAAAGGCTGGAAAGGGTGGTCATGGCGCCATCTCGCCTCGGGCCCCGTGATGGGGCCGAAATCGCTTTAACTATCGCTGGTTGGTCGCAAGATCTGGAACGCCGGTTCAACTCGTTGATTGTCAGAACCAGCAGACGCGGCTAATGACGGTCCGCGGCGTGCCGCCTTACGGGAAAGTTCCGATGTCTATCCAGATGGTTCTGCTGCCTGTGTTCGTGCAGGTGGGGCTCACCTTCGCGCTGCTGATCGGCATGGTGCTGGCGCGCCGCCGCGCGCTGGTTGCGGGCGAGACCAAGATCCGCGACATCGCGCTGGGCGAGCCGAACTGGCCCAAGGGCGCCACGCAAATCGCCAATTGCTACCGCAACCAGTTCGAGTTGCCGGTGCTGTTCTACGTTCTGATCGCGCTGGCGCTCCCGCTCCGCCATGCCGATCTCTTCATCGTGCTGATGTCCTGGGTGTTCGTGGTGACGCGGTTCGCCCATGCCGGCGTGTTCGTCTCCTCGAACGATCTCGGCCGCCGCTCCTCGGTCTGGCTCGCCGGCTGCCTCGTGCTGCTGGCAATGTGGATCTACTTCGCGCTGAAGATGCTGTTGCTGATCTGACGCTTGCGCGCAATTCCTGACCTGCAAGATTCACTGAAAGATTCAAATGACCCCCGCTGCCCGGCTGTCCGCAGCCATCGAACTGATCGACACCATCGAGAAGGACCGCGTGCCCGCGGCGAAAGCGCTGAAAGAGTGGGGCACCGCGCACCGCTTCGCCGGCTCCGGCGACCGCGCCGCCATCGCCGGCCTCGTCTGGGACGTGCTGCGCCGCTACGCCTCGAGTGCCTGGCTGATGGACGCCGATACCGCGCGCGCGCGGCTGATCGGCATGCTCCGGCTCGAGCGCGACATGGACGCGGCGACGATGGGCGCGCTGTTCGACGGCAGCCGCTTTGCGCCGGCGCCGCTGACCGAGGCCGAGCAGGCCGCGCTCGCCTCGCGCTCCCTGAGGGATGCGCCGGCCGCGATCGCCGGCGACTATCCCGAATGGCTTGATCCGCACCTTGCAAAGGTGTTCGGCGAGGACCGCGTGGCGGAGGCGGCCGCGATGGCGAGCCGGGCTCCGCTGGACCTGCGCGTCAACACGCTAAAATCCAATCGCGACAAGGTGCTGAAGGCGCTTTCTCATCTTCATGCGAAACCGACGCCGTGGTCGGCAACGGGCCTGCGCATCGAGCTTTCGGCCGACGCGCGCAACCCCGGCATCCAGGCCGAGGAGGATTTCATCAAGGGCGCGATTGAAGTGCAGGATGAGGGATCGCAGCTTGCGGCCCAGTTCACCGCGGCAAAACCCGGCGAGCAGGTGATCGATCTCTGCGCCGGTGCCGGCGGCAAGACGCTGGCGCTCGCGGCCCTGATGCAGGGCAAAGGGCGGCTGATCGCGACCGACCGCGACAAGCGGCAGCTTGCTCCCATTCATGAACGCCTGTCGCGCGCCGGCGTCCACAATGCCGATGTCCGCACGCCCAAGGGCGAGGCCGATCCGCTCGCCGACATCCGCGCCTCGGCTGATCTGGTCGTGATCGACGCGCCCTGCACGGGAACCGGAACCTGGCGCCGCAACCCCGACGCCAAATGGCGCATGCGCCCCGGCGCGCTGGAGATCCGCCTGCGCGACCAGGCCGAGGTGCTGGAGCGCGCCGTGCCGCTGGTGAAGGCGGGCGGGCGCATCGCCTACATCACCTGCTCGGTGCTGTCCGAGGAGAACGGCGGGCAGGTGAGGGCGTTCGTCGCGCGCCATGGCGAGTTCGCGATTCAACCGCCCGAACAGACCGCAAGCGTGCTCTGGGACAAGGCGGAGGCCTTTGCCGAAGCCGCGCTGCAATCGCCCGAGGGCTGGCTGATGACGCCGAGAAGGACCGGGACGGATGGGTTCTTCGTGTCGGTGTTGAGGAAGACGGCCTGATCAACGTCGTCATTCCGGGGCTCGCGAAGCGAGAACCCGGAATCCATCGGGCAACAGTCGCCGTGGCCTGATGGATTCCGGGCTCGCCCTGCGGGCGCCCCGGAATGACCGGGGCAAACAAAAACCCCGCAGACCGGATCCCGGTCGCGGGGTTTTCAAGTTCTAACGTTCTGCCGGTACGTCCGTGGTCAGAACGGTGCGTTGGCGTTAGCCGACGCGGAGATTGTCGGCCGACGACTTGCCGCTGCGGCGGTCAGCGACGATGTCGAACGAGACCTTCTGACCCTCGTTGAGGGAGGAGAGGCCAGCGCGCTCGACGGCGCTGATGTGCACGAACACGTCCTTCTGGCCGTCGTCCGGCTGGATGAAACCATAACCCTTTTGGGTGTTGAACCACTTCACGGTGCCCATAGCCATGGGAATTTCCTTTAGTTAGTTAGAGAGAGTACGCACGTGGACCGGAACGCAGCCTTGCGCCCATAGCCCTGTTCAGTCGATGTTTGGAGAAGTCATCTGAAGCGTGCGCGCCCGTCAGCAACAAGGCGAAGCGGCCCAGTCGTTCGGCCAAGTATCGATGATCACAATATAGCGAGAATTTGGGGCCAGTTCAAGGCACCACCCGCGGCCCGGAACGTGGCGCGACTTTTCTATTTTGCGGTGCAAATTAACCGCCCGCCGCACCTCAATCGACGATGAAAAGCGTCGCCCCTGACGCCGTCGAGGACCGGTGCGCGGCGTCGCCGAAATCCGAGACCTGGTAGCTCATCCCCGCCGTCAGCTTGAAGGTGCGCCCGTCACGCAGCTCGCTGTCGAGCTCGCCCTTGACGACGTAGATGACATGGCCGCGGTCGCACCAATGGTCGGCCAGATAGCCTGGCGAATACTCGACGATTCGCACCCGGAGCTCGCCGATATTGAGCGTGCGCCAAGTAGCTTGGCCGGTCTCGCCGGCATGCGTGGTCGGCTCGACCTTGCTCCAGTCGGTGACGGTGAAGGGGGAGGCGGGGAGCTTCATAGGGGGAATCCTGTCTCGGAGCCGGCAGTGGTGTTGTTAGCGCATGCTGCCGCCACGGTCTCCGTCATTGCGAGCGCAGCGAAGCAATCCAGGATTGCGTCCGCGGCGACGGTCTGGATTGCTTCGTCGCAAGAGCTCCTCGCAAAGACGAGGAGAGAGCAGCTCACGCCACCAGATGGTTCGCCGAGCCCTGCACGATCAGCCCTGATGCGTTCACCCGCAGATACTCGCAGATCTTCTTGCCCCGCTCGTTGGCGTAGAACACCACGACGCTGTCGGGGCTGACGAACAGGTCGATCAGCGTGAAATGCAGCCCCGGCAGCAGGCCGAGCGCCTTGCCCCAATAGGCGCGAAGCGCGTCCTTGCCGCGCACGGTGCCGCTGGCGTCGAAGCCCAGCGCGGGGATGCGGTCCGAGGTCATCACGGCGGCCTCGTCGTAGAGCGCGAGCACGCGCTCGAGATCGCACGCGTTCCAGGCCTCGACCCAGCTCCGGCCGAGCGCGGCAAGCGTGGATGGCTGATGATGCTGTGGCATGGCGTTCTCCCTGATCAGCCCCTGTTTGAGGGTGGGGCCTAATAGGTCAATAATACTGACCTATATGCGTTTGTCCATGCCCAAAGAAGCATGTGGGCGCGCGGCGCGCGCGGTTGCGGCGCGCCCGTTGCCAGCGTATTTGCTGGCCATGACAGCAGCACAGAACGACCGCTCCGCGTCGACGCCCTCGGTGGCCTCGGCGCATGACAAGATTCTCATCGTCGACTTCGGCAGCCAGGTGACGCAGCTGATCGCGCGTCGCGTGCGCGAGGACGGCGTCTATTGCGAGATCGTCCCGTTCAACAAGGCCGAAGAGGCCTTCAAGGAGATGAAGCCGAAAGCGGTGATCCTCTCCGGCGGGCCCGAATCGGTGCATGAGGCCGGCTCGCCCCGCGCCCCGCAGCTGATCTTCGATTCCGGCGTGCCGGTGATGGGCATCTGCTACGGCCAGATGACCATGGCGGCCCAGTTAGGGGGCGAGGTCGAGGGCGGTCATCACCGCGAATTCGGCCGCGCCGATGTCGAGGTCAAGGCGCAGAGCCAGCTGTTCGCGGACGTCTGGTCGTCGGGCAGCAAGAACCAGGTCTGGATGAGCCACGGTGACCGCATCACCAGGATGCCGCCCGGCTTCTCGGTCGCCGGCACCTCGCCGAACGCGCCCTTCGCGATCATCCAGGACGAGACGCGCAAATATTACGGCCTGATGTTCCACCCCGAAGTGGTGCACACGCCGGATGGCGCCAAGCTCATCCGCAACTTCGTCCGCAAGATCGCCGGCCTGTCCGGCGACTGGACCATGCGCGCCTTCCGCGAGGAGGAGATCGCCAAGATCCGCCAGCAGGTCGGCAAGGGCAAGGTGATCTGCGGCCTCTCCGGCGGCGTCGATTCCGCCGTGGCGGCCGTGCTGATCCACGAAGCCATCGGCGACCAGCTCACGTGCGTGTTCGTCGATCATGGCCTGTTGCGTCTCGACGAAGCCAAGACCGTGGTCGACCTGTTCCGCCACCACTACAATATCCCGCTCGTGCACGTGGATGCCTCCAAGCAGTTCCTCGGCGAGCTCGAAGGCGTCACCGACCCCGAGAAGAAGCGCAAGACCATCGGCCGCCTCTTCATCGAGGTGTTCGAGGCCGAGGCCAAGAAGATCGGCGGCGCCGACTTCCTGGCGCAGGGCACGCTCTATCCCGATGTGATCGAGAGCGTCTCCTTCACCGGCGGACCGTCGGTGACCATCAAGTCGCACCACAATGTCGGCGGTCTCCCCGAGCGCATGAACATGAAGCTCGTCGAGCCCCTGCGCGAACTGTTCAAGGACGAGGTGCGCAAGCTGGGCCGCGAGCTCGGTCTCCCCGAAATCTTCGTCGGCCGCCATCCGTTCCCGGGCCCGGGCCTCGCCATTCGCTGCCCCGGCGAGATCACGCGCGAAAAACTCGACATCCTGCGCAAGGCGGACGCCGTCTACATCGACCAGATCCGCAAGCACGGCCTCTACGACGAGATCTGGCAGGCTTTTGCCGTGCTGCTCCCGGTGAAGACGGTGGGCGTCATGGGCGACGGCCGCACCTACGATTATGTGGTCGGCCTGCGCGCCGTGACCTCGACCGACGGCATGACAGCGGATTTCTACCAGTTCGACATGAAGTTCTTAGGCGAGACCGCGACGCGCATCATCAACGAGGTGAAGGGCGTGAACCGGGTGGTGTACGACGTGACCAGCAAGCCGCCCGGGACGATCGAGTGGGAGTGACGGATACAGGCGGCGGCGATATCGTAGTTTCGGCGGTCGTTTTCGCTATTTTGTTCTAACCGATAACTGCACTGGCTTTATTCTTGCTCAGACGTGGCATTGGGCCCATCCGGCTGCCTCCGTCTCGCCAGCATTCCGATGCGCCGTTTCGGCAAGCCGGAGGAAGTCGCAGCGGCAATCGCCTTTCTTCTCTCCGACGACGCAGCTTTCACGACCGGTCAGACACTGCACGTCGATGGCGGGGCGTCGATCGGCAAGCTGTCACTATGATGCAGCTGAAGTGCTGCATTCGGCCGCCGCGACAAGAATGAGCCTACACCTGATCAGGGCTATCGCGCTGGAGCGCCGCGAGGGCGGGTCGCACGATCCGAAGATCAAAATTCACGTCACGGCGCAAGCCGCGATTGTTGCGAGCGGCGGACGCTCTTCTAAAAGCGCGCTCCTCATTTCGATTGACAGGACGCTGGAATAGTCGTGGCGGGTTCCCGGCTTGACGAGCAATTTATCGACGCGCTGTTCGCACTCGCCGAACTCGGAACTGCACCTCCCAAAATTATTTCCGATCGTGTCTTGCCCTTTTTCATCGGTTGCGACATTCTGACTGTGCACATAGGGGTAGTGCTTGGGGAATAGGGGAATGTTGGCTGGCGAATGTGAATGACTTTCCTCTATCATCTCGCGCCCGTCACGAACCAGGCTGAGTAGCAACGACTCGCCATAGTTCGCGTAGCGGCACACTCACGCAATCGACAGAAGTACTTCGCAAGAAGTCGGTCGCCCAGTCTCAGGCGGGCGGGCGATTGCCTGCGCCCGGAGATCTGTTGGGAGATTGCGCGTAATGCCAGTTGGGCATCATCGGCGGCAAGCCGCGTGATTCAGAGGGACGTTATCCACGAAACCGGCCGATTCCCAGACGTGGTCTGAGTTGCGTCAGCGTGATCTGCGATCAACTGCCGGTTCGGGGGAGGCGAGAATGCCCAATACGACAAACGTCAGCAACACCACGATTTCGCTCACAGACGGCAGCAGCCTGATCGTCACCGGCACCAACGACACGGTGCTGGTGAATTCAGGGTGGGTGGAGCTGAACACTCCTGGTGGAACGATTACCGTCAACGGGACAAACGATACGCTGTCGATTGCGAGCGCGGGCAGTTCGGGGGTGGTGAACGGCAGTACAGCGAGCGTGACGCTGAACGGGTCGAACGACATCCTGACCTTGACGGGCAACAACGCCAACGTAACGGTCGCCGCGACAGCGGCATCCTCGACGGTGACCTTGAGCGGCACCGCCGAAACGGTGACGACATCGGT